>DSBZ01000148.1 GCA_011057175.1 Candidatus Acetothermia bacterium | reverse complement strand
GTGGTGCGGCCGGATCGGCAGCGCCAGGGGATCGGCCGCGCTCTGGTCGCGGACCTGGAGGATCTGGCCCGTGAGCGGGGCGTGGTGACGATCTTCGTGGGCACGGACGACGAGGACGGACGAACCACCCTCTCCGGCGTGGACCTCTACCCGGACGTCCTCTCGTGGGCAGCGCGGATCGAGGACGTGGGCGGGCACCCGTTCGCGTTCTACCGGAAGTGTGGGTTCGTGGTGGTGGGCCTGATTCCGGATGCCAACGGGTTCGGCAGGCCCGACATCCTGATGGCGAAGCGGGTCCCGGCCCCGGGGCCTGAATAGCCCGCGGGGGAGAACCGGGTCTTACCGCCGAGAACGCCGAGATCGCGGAGGAGACCTGAGAAGGTCTGGCACTGGGTTCAATCCAGATCTGCGATTCTCGGCGACCTCAGCGCGCTCGGTGGTGCGGCTTGGATTTCGCAGGCGTGTCTGATTCGGTCGATCAGCGGATGAACGCGCGGGGATCGGCTGTGAACTGCGCGAGGCCGACCGCCGTCTCCTCCCCTGAGGCGAGGTCCTTGAGCTTAATCTGGCCGCGGGCGAGCTCGTCGGGCCCGAGGATCGCGGCGTAGCGCGCGCTCCGGCCGGCGACCTGCATCGCCTTGCGCAGGGACCGGCTCATGTAGTCGGTGTCGGCAGAGATCCCAGCCCGCCGCAGGGCGGACAGGACCTTCGCCCCCTCCCTCTTCGCCTCGTTCCCGATCGGGACGAGGTAGAGGTCGAGGTCCGGAACCGACCCTCCCGCTCCGCTCCGGGAGGAGAGGAGGATGACGAGCCGCTCCATCCCCCCCGCGAACCCGACCGCCGGGGTCGGCGGCCCGCCGAGGAGCTCCACCAGGCCGTTGTACCGCCCGCCGCCGAGGAGGGCGTCCTGGGCCCCCAGATCCCGCGAGCAGAGCTCGAACACGGTCCGGGTGTAATAATCCAGGCCCCGCACCAGGGTCGGGTCGAGCTCGTGGGCGAGCCCCAGGTCCGCGAGGTGGGCCTCGACGTCCGCGAAGTGCGCCCGGCAGTCCGGGCAGAGGTGGTCGGCGGACCGGGGAGCGTCTCGGGACAGGGCGCGACACCCCTCCTCCTTGCAGTCCAGGATCCTTAGCGGGTTCGTCTCCAGCCTCCGCTGGCACTCCGGGCACAGGGCGTCGGCGTGGGCGGCGAAGTAGCCGCGCAGGGCCTCCCGGTAGGCCGGGCGGTCCTCCCGGCAGCCGATCGAGTTCAGCCGGAGGAAAAGGCCTTCCCGCCCGAGCTCCAGGCGTTCCATGAGGTGCCAGGCGAGGTCCATGACCTCGGCGTCGAGGGCCGGATCAGGGGACCCGATCGCCTCGACCCCGTACTGGTGGAACTGGCGCTGCCGCCCGAGCTGGGGCTTCTCGTACCGGAACATCGGCCCGAGGTAGTAGAGCTTGGCGAGGTCGCCCCGCGCGTGGAGCCCGTGCTCGACGTACGCCCGCACCACGGGCGCGGTGGCCTCGGGCCGCAGGGCGAGCTCGAGGCCCTTCCGGTCGGGGAACACGTACATCTGCTTGTCCACGACCTCCGTCTCCTCTCCGACCCCGCGGGAGAAGAGCTCGGCCCGCTCCACCACGGGAACGCGGATCTCCCGGTACCCCCAGTGGGCGAACGCCTCGCGGATCTCCGCTTCGAGACTCTGCCAGAGCGGGGTCTCCTCGGGGAGGATGTCCCGCATCCCCCGCACGCCCTCGACCCTCATCTCCCGATCGCCCGCTCCAGGTTGACCATCTCCACCAGGGCCTCCGCGGCCTGGGCGCCCTTGTTCCCGATCTTCCCCCCCGCCCGCTCCAGGGCCTGGTCCATCGTGTCCGCGGTGAGGACCCCGAACGCCACCGGGATCGGGAGCTCGAGGTTCAGCTTTGCCACGCCCTTGGCGACCTCGGAGGCCACGTACTCGAAGTGGGGGGTCGCCCCGCGCACCACCGCGGCCAGGGCGAGGGCCCCGTGGAACTTGTTCGACGCCGCAAGGACGTGGACAGCCCGCGGGAGCTCGAACGCCCCCGGCACCCACGCCACGGAGATGTCCTTCTCCGCGACCCCCAGCCGGCGCAGCCGATCGACTGCCCCCCCCAGGAGCTCCTTGGTCACCAGCTCGTTGAACCGCGACACGGCGATCGCGACCTTGAGCCCCTTCCCGTCGAGCTTCCCTTCGTAGGTTTCCATCCTCCCCTCCTCACACCTTGTCCAGCTTGTGGCCGAGCTTCTCCTTCTTTGCCCGGAGGTAGTGCACGTTGTAGGGGTTGGGCTCGACCTCGATGGGGACGGTCTCCACGATCGTGAGCCCATACCCAGCGAGGCCGGCCACCTTGCGCGGGTTGTTGGTCATGAGCCGGATCCGCTTCGCCCCGAGGTCGGCGAGGATCTGGGCCCCGATCCCGTACTCCCGGAGGTCCGCCGGGTACCCGAGCTGCAGGTTCGCCTCCACCGTGTCCAGCCCCTGGTCCTGGAGGTGGTAGGCGCACACCTTCCCCAGGAGCCCGATCCCTCGCCCCTCCTGGCGCATGTAGAGGACGATCCCCCGGCCCTCGCGCTCGACCCGGGTCAAGGCGGCCCGGAGCTGTTCCCCGCAGTCGCAGCGCAAGGACCCCAGGGCATCCCCGGTGAGGCACTCCGAGTGGACGCGCACCAGGACCGGCTCATCTTCCGCGACGTCGCCCTTCACTAGCGCCAGGTGCTCCTGGCCGGTGAGGATGTCCCGGAACGTGATGATCCGAAACTGGCCGTATCGCGTGGGGAGCTCGGCCGCGCAGACCCGTTCCACGAGCTTCTCCCGCCTCTTGCGGTAGGCGATGAGGTCGGCGATGGTGAGGATGAGGAGGCCGTGCTTCTGGGCGAACCGCTCGAGCTCGGGGAGGCGGGCCATCGTGCCGTCCTCGTTCATGATCTCGCAGATCACGCCCACGGGCTGGAGCCCGGCGAGCCGGCATAGGTCCACCGCGGCCTCGGTGTGGCCCGCGCGACGGAGCACGCCTCCCTCCCGCGCGATCAGCGGGAACACGTGCCCGGGGCGGGTCAGGTCCTCCGGGCCGCTTGCGGGATCGGCGAGGACGAGGACCGTCCGCGCCCGGTCGGCGGCGGAGATCCCCGTGGACACGCCCCGGCGGGCGTCGACGGAGATCGTGAACGCCGTCTCGTGGCTGTCTTCAGGGGGCTCGACCATCGGCTTGAGCTCGAGCCTCTTCGCCCACTCCCGGGGCAGAGGGACGCACAGGAGGCCTCGGCCCTCGCGGAGCATGAAGTTGATCGCGTCCGGAGTTGCCCTCTCCGCCGCCAGGACAAGATCGCCCTCGTTCTCCCGGTCCTCATCGTCCACGACGATGATCATCCGGCCCGCGCGGAGCACCTCCACTGCCTCTTCGACCGTCGCCAGCTTCACCTCTCCCTCCACTTGTGCACGTATTTCGCCAGGATATCGAACTCCAGGTTCACCCGGTCCCCCACCCGGCGACGGGAGAGGTTCGTGTGGTGCCATGTGTAGGGGACGATCGCGCACCGGAACGCGCCGTCCCCCACAGCGAACGGGGTCAGGCTGATCCCGTCCACCCCCACCGAGCCCTTGTCGGCGAGGAAGGCATCGTAGCGGGGGGCGAACGCGATCCCGAGGAGGACGTCCTCCCCCTTTCGCTCGACCAAGGCGACCTTGCCCACCGTGTCCACATGGCCGAGGAGGAGGTGCCCCCCGAGCTCGTCCCCCACGCGCAAGGCGGGCTCGAGGTTCACGGGGTCCCCGGGGCGGAGATCGCCGAGGGCGGTGCGGGCAATCGTCTCCGCGGAGAGGTCCATCACCGTCTCCCTCCCGCTTGATCCGGTCACGGTCAGACAGACACCATTCACGGCGACGCTCGCCCCCGGGGGGGGAGCGAGGTCGGGGCTGGCCACAACGAGGCGGCGGGGGGAGCGCTCCACCACCTCGCCCAGGGCGCGCACGATTCCGGTGAACATCGTGGGCGAGTGTACGTCCGCCGCTGGCTTTCCCCAAGGCACGTTGAGGAGAGGAGATCTCCCCGGTAAAGTCGCGGGGTTATGCACCTCCGCACTTTGCTCCTGGGCGTCCTGGTGACCATCGCGTGCCCCCTCCTCGCCACCGCGGAGCCGGTGGAGGTCCTCACCATGGTCGAGGAGGGGACGGAGATCGTCCAGGTCACGACGAGCCTCCTTCGCTACCGCTTCTCCGAAGCAGGCGGGACGTTGCGCAGCGCGTTTGTCCATTTCGCTGGGTACGGGACGACGGTCCTCGACGCTGTTCCGGGCTGGAGCAGCGGGGCTCAGCCAACGCTTGGGTATGGGGTGAGCCTGCCGTTCGAGGTCTGGGTGGGGGAGGCTACTTCCGATCCCCGACCCTATGTCGCTGTTGCCGAGACGCCCGAGGCCGCGCAGGCGGTCGTCGTCCTCAGCCATGCGGGGGATGACCTCGTCGCCACCAAGGAGTTTCGGGTTCGATGGGACGCTCTGTACACGATGGATGTGGGGGTGGACGTCAGCGCCCCCGGCGAGAGGATCCGCCTCGTCCTCGGTCACCGCCCGAGCGGGAGCGAGATGGAGCTTGTGTTCCTCTACGATGGGAGGACGTCCAAGGCCCCCCTCGCTCCGGGGAGCTACGCCCGGTTCCAGGGCCTGGGGTTGGTGGGCAGGGATCGGGTGTACTTCCTTCGCCTGGACGGAGGGAACGCGGTCCCGTTTCTCGGTGTGAACGAGGCCGGCCATCCTGTATTCGGCGTCGAAGGGACAGACCAGATTGCGCTGCGGGGGACCCTGTACACAGGGCGCAACCGGTACCTGCTCCTGGAGAAGGCGGGGATCGCCGTGGTGGCGCCGGTGGGGTTCTTCTCCCAGTTCCTGGTATGGGTGATGAAGTTCTTCGAGTGGCTCTATCTCTTCACCGGGAACTACGGCTGGGCGATCATCCTGTTCACGGTCATCGCCCGCGTCGTGACCTACCCCCTCATGCGTAACCAGTACCGGTCCATGGCGAAGATGCAGCGCCTGGCGCCGAAGCTGAAGCGGCTCCAGGAGAAGTACAAGGACGATCGGCAGACGCTCCAGCAACAGATGATGGAGCTCTACCGTCAGGAGAAGGTGAACCCGCTCGGGGGGTGCCTGCCGCTCATCCTCCAGTTCCCGATCCTGATCCTCCTCTGGCAGGCGATCATGCACTCCGCGGAGCTGATCCACATTTCGCCGGGTTTTCTCTGGCTCCGCGACCTATCGCAGCCCGATCCGTACTACGTCATGATCATCCTCGCCACAGGGGCGCAGCTCCTCCAGCAGTGGCTGACCCAGCGGCGGACGCCCGAACCCCCCACCGGCGGGACCCAGATGATCGGGTGGGTGTTCCCGATCGTGATGGCCCTCCTCTTCTTGAGCTTCCCCGCTGGGCTGTGGCTGTACTGGCTCCTCTCCACCCTCCTCCAGATCGGTCAGCAGCTCATCTTCGACCTGGAGATGGCGCGGGAGACGAAGCGGGCCCCGGCTGCGGATGGACCCCCGACTCCTTAACGAGGTGCGCGGGTTCTGCCTTGGTCTCCTCCGGGTGGTGGGGGAGAGGGGCGAGGCCGTGGCGAGGGCCGAAGGGGAAGGGGTGTACGTGGACCTCCGTGGCGAGTTTCGCCATCTCCCGACGGGGGACCCGCTGTTCCGGTCCGCCCTCGCTCGGGTTGCCCGCCTTCACCTGAAGAGCCATCACGGCCAGGATGTCCCTGTCCTCGTGGACATCAACGGGGAGGCCGTCGCTCACCGCGAGGAGCTGGCACGGCGGGCGCGGGAGCTGGCGCGGCAGGCACTGGCCGAGAACCGCCGGATCGAGCTCGCCCCGATGCCCCCCGACGACCGACGGACCGTCCATCTGGCGTTGGCCGACTTCCCGGGGGTCCGCACGTTCTCCGTGGGGCGGGAGCAAGGCCGCCGCGTCGTCATCGAGCCGGATGTGGACTAGGCCGAACTAACGCCGGCGGGCCCGGGCGCGGTCCGCGGCGAGGCTCCACGCGTAGACAGCCGGGTTCGATATGAATAGAGAGGAGTACGTTCCCACCAAGACCCCCATCAGCATCGCCACCGCGAACCCGCGGAGAGGGACCCCGCCGAACACGAACAGGATGATGATCGGGATGAGGGTCGTGACCCCAGTGTTGACGGTCCGGGTGAGGGTCTGGTTGATCGCGCGGTTGACGTTGTCGGCGAGCGAGGCCTTGCGCGCCGTGCGCACGTTCTCCCGCACCCGGTCGAAGATGATGATCGTCGCGTTGAGGGAGTAACCGACCACCGTGAGGAGGCCCGCGATCACGGGGAGGTTGAACTCGATCCGGGCGATGGAGAACACGCCGAGGGTGATCACCACGTCGTGGATGAGGGCGATCACCGCCGCCACCCCGTACCGGAGGCGGAACCTCCACGCGATGTAGACGAGCATCGCCCCCAGCGCGACGAGGATCGCCTGCCAGGCGCGGTCCCGGATCTCCTGGGTCACCATCGGCTCGATCCGCGTGACGCTCACGTCGGGGCTCCCGGTGCTCGTTTCCAACGGCCGAGGGATCCCCGATCCCGGCCCAGGGCGGGTGAACGCCTCCTGGAGCCTGTCCATGAGCTCATCGGAGGTCGTCTGCACGGTGATCATCTTTCCCGCCACGGGGCTGCCATCTCGGTCGGCGGTCACGCTCTGGATGGAGAATGGGGCGCTTGCCGCGGCGTCGGAGAGGAGTTGGGAAACGTGAACCCGCACCGCGTCGTTCGTCGGTTCCTCCCCCGGTGAGTAGAAGATGACGAGCTGAATGCCGCTTGTGAACTCGATCCCCGGCTGGAGGCCGAGGGTGAGCATGGCGAGGATGCTTCCCAGTACGAGGGCTGCCGATAGAGGGACGAAGTACCGCGTCCTGCCCAGGAAGTCGAACCCGGTCATTGGCGCTCCTCGGTCACGGACGGCGAGGGGCCTTAGCGAGCCGGGACTTGAGCCGGGCCGCACGGTTGGGGTGGATTACCCCACGGGCAGCGGCCTTGTCCACCGCCTTCTGGAGCTGCGGCAGAGCCTGGTGGGCCTCTCCCTGTTTGCCGGCAGCGACAAGCTTCTCCACCCTGCGCCGCCGGAACCTGATCGCGCTTCGGCGCGCATCGTTGCGGCGCCGCCGGCTCAAACTCCGGCGCTCCTCCCGTTTGGCCGAGCGTTTGATTGGAATGGCTAATCTCCTCCTTGATTGCGGTTGCCGGCCGCGATGTTAGCCCCTCCCTCGGACAGGCGCAAGGGCGGGATCCCTCTTCTTCATCCGGACCGAAAGGACTTCCCTGGACACGAAGGAGTTTCTGGTGTAGATGAGCCTCGCGGCCTCGATCCGGCCGGTATTGTCCTGTTCAGCTCCTCATGGTCGGTACGGCAGGTCCCTCCGGCTCCCTTTCAGCCAAAGTGACGAGAGTAGCGCGTAGGAGATGGCTAGGCCGAGAATGCCCAAGGGTAGAGCAACGAGGGTAGCCAGACACGCCCCCGACGCGATCAGCGCGGCCCCGAACGTGCTCAGCCGCGAGCGGGGGGCAGCCCGTCGGACGAGCGCACCGCTTGCCACCAGGGAAACGCCCAATGCCGCAACCGACGCCAGCGCGGCGAGCTGCCATGGCCCAAACGGCCCTCCGATGGCCCTCTCCCAAAGCGCAGGCAGCCCGAGAGCGACGAGCAACACCAGCCCGGCGATGGGCGCGACAAGGAGGACCTGGTCCCGGCGGCGGGCCACCGGGACCAGGATAGGTAAACCCAACCAGGGCAGCACAGCGACCGCTGTGCCCCCGAGGGTTAGTGCGAGGACCAACGCGAGACGAGCCGGCGTGGGCTCAATGTGTGACACCATCATCCCTCGATGGCCTGCCAACCAGATTTGCACGGCAACGGAGAACGGGGACGCGTGATACCAGGGCGACGCCAGGATCAAAGCCACCGCCCCCATCGCGCTGCCCCCCAGAAGCCACCCGGCCCTAACAGCCGCCCGGCACGGACTCGTCATCGTGCAAACCCAAATAGCAGGCCTGGGCTCCCCGGCACGGCGCTCAGAGGCTCATGGGACCCATATCGTCCGTGACCAAACCACCGTAAACGCGAACGGAGGCGAATAGCCAGGTGGGAACTCTGTAAAGTGCCAACTCTCCACCTGGTATTGCCCACCACTCGGGACACGTTGGATGTCATTTGTCGTGACGCGCCAGACGTTCCAACCATTCGCGTATGTTATACCTACCGGCAAATAGGGCCATCCCCCAACCAACCGCCAGAGGCGCGCTGTGACGTCCATATAGGGCATCCGCAGAAACGGAGGGGAAACGACCGTACTCGATGCCCCGTAGTACACGTCTCGCTGCCCCATATCGCTGATGCTGTTCGTACAGACAACCCAGATAGGCAGGAAAGTTGGCTGCACATCCCCGGCCCCATCCTTGGGTGGTGTCTTACCGGCCCAGCGGGATACCTGCGTAGCTGTGTCCCAAGCCCAAGTTACCTCCGTCTGCCAAGCATCCCGAGGGATACGGTGAAGCATCGCCGGATCGGCGAGGCTGAGGAACTCCTGAACCGTGATGGTAGATCCCCGCAGTTCGAGGCTTACTGCCCGGACTCCAGGCTTGGTTTGAGCCAAGCTCACCTGGCTGAGCACCAACACGGTGGCCACCACCACCAGGGCCCTCTTCCAAATCGCCATCATCATCACCTCCGGGAGCACTATAGCGCCCCCCGCTGTCAAGGCAATAATCTTGGTGCGCCAGGAGATCGTTACCAGGCGGAGGGGTTGGTGACGGGGTGGTTGAAAGAAGGCGGTGCTCCTCCTAAGAGAGCTTGGCGACAAGGAAAGGAGGAGCACCGGCAGTGGATCTTGCCTACAGAGAAGCGTATGTCATGAACCGGGAGGCGGCAAGGATGAGGCTGGTCGAGACGTACATGGAGACGGCGAGCATCACGGAGACCGCGCGCCGATGGCACACGTC
>DSBZ01000181.1 GCA_011057175.1 Candidatus Acetothermia bacterium | reverse complement strand
GTTCCCAAGGACCCTCGACCGTCTCTATCCTTGACCGCGAGGGTGGCGCGGGCTACACTCGGGTCAGTCCCCTGGGGAGCGGAACCCTTCCGCTCGTAAGGACGCGAAGGCGCGGGCTAGCTGGCTCCGACCGGCCTCACCGCACAGCGGCCGGTGGCGGGAAGCCACCTCCTCGAACCAGCGGCACAACCGAGCGTGGGCGGCTCCCTTCCGGCAGCCGCCCACCTCACCCCTGACGCGAGCGCGTCAGCCCTTCTTCACCGTGAGCTTGCCGCGCTGCTCCACGGCCTTCAGTCGCTTGGCGACCAGGGTCTTCAGGTTCTTACCAGGCTTGAACGCCGGAACGACCTTCGCCGGCACCATGATCCGCCGCTGGGTCTGCGGGTTGATGCGCTGCGACTGCTTCCGCGTGCGCACCTCGAACTTCCCGAACCCCGTCAGCAGGACCTCCTCGTTGGCAGCGATGCTCTCCGTGACGATATCAATCGTGGCATCGAGCGCCTTCCGGGCGTCCTTCTTCGTAAGCCCAGTCCGCTGTGCAATCCGATCTACCAGCTCTCCCTTGTTCATCGTAACACCCCCTCCCTGGGTCAAAGATGCGCTAGTATAGAGCGCTTTCTCCCCCTTGTCAAGTGCGAACGTACTTCCCATGCCCCTTTCCGGGGAAAAACGGTTGACGGGCGGCGGCGAGGTGAGTAGAGTTCCGCTTGACACGAGACCTTCTCCAAAGGAGGAATGCTGGTGGCTGGTGAGGTACGCGACTATGAGATGGTGTACATCCTTCGTCCCGACCTGGATGAACAGGGACGGCGGTCCAAGATCGCCAAGGTCCAACAGGCCATCGAGGCGGAGGATGGTGCCATCCAAACCACGGATGAATGGGGCGCCCGCATCCTGGCCTACGAGATCGACCACTTTCGTGAGGGGTACTACGTCCTCGTCACCTTCACCCTCCCCTCGGATCGGGTGCGCAGAGTGGAGGAGAAGCTGGCGATGGACGATGCCTTCCTCCGCTACCAGACCGTGCGGGTGAACGGAAAGTAGGATGAGCGATGTCAATCGGGTCCTCCTCACCGGCCGCCTCACCGCGGACCCCGATCTTCGTTACACCCAGTCCGGGCAGGCTTTGGCCCGGTTCACCGTGGCGGTGAACCGCGTGTGGCAGAACCCGAAGACGGGAGCGCAGGAGAAGGAGGAGAACTTCATCCCCATCGTTGTATGGGGGAAGCAGGGTGAGAACTGCGCCCAGTACCTGCGTAAGGGCCGCTTGGTCGCGGTGGACGGGAGGCTTCAGGTGCGTTCGTTCACGACCCAGAACGGGGACCGGCGACGGATCTCCGAGGTGGTCGCTCAATCCGTGCACTTCTTGGGCAGCAAGCCGGAGTCCGCGGAGTCGGCCGCCGCGCCGGAGGCCGCCGAGCCCGAGGAAGAGGTGGAGACCCCACCGGAAGAGGAGGTTCCGTTTTGATGACGCAACACCAGCGCCGGGTGTGCCGCGTGTGTGACCAAGGGTTGAAGCTGCGGTATACGGATCCCGAGACGCTCCGCCAGTTCATGAACCGCCGCGGGAAGATCCTCTCGCGGCGGGTATCGCGGCTGTGCGCCAAGCACCAGAACTGGATGGCAACCGAGATCGACCGCGCCCGCAAGCTCGCCCTGCTCCCCTACGAGGACAGGCCCTAATCGTCTTCCATGCCCCGCACTGTCGCCTTCCTGTTCGACAACGGGGGCAGGGATCTGGTCGGCAGGGCGAGGACGGCATCCGCGAGCGCCGTTCTCCGCCGCATTGCCGACCACCCCCAGGTGGATGAAGTGGTGGTGGCGACCCCGGATCCCAAGCCATGGGAGGGGCATGGGGCCGCGATCGAGCCGGACCCGCCGGGGCCATGGCAGTTCGGGGAGCGCCTCACCGCCCTCCTGCGCACGTATCGACCGGACCGGCTCCTCTACTTCTCGGCGGGAAGCGGGTTCCTCCTCTCGGAGGCCCTGCTCGATCGCCTCGTCACTGCGGAGCCGGATTCCCCACCGTACGCGGTGCTCAACAACTTCTACTCGACCGACTTCGGGCTCCTCGTCCCCCCTTTCCCACTGGGCGATCTGGCGCGGGACAACCCGATCGGCGCCCGACTGTGGCAAGCGGGCTACGTCTGTTACGAGCTGCCGCGATCAGCGGAAACCCAGTTCGACATCGACACACCGGGGGAACTGCAGGTCCTCGCCCTCCACCCCTCCCTCCCCCCCGAGCTCGTCCAGATGCTCGCCGAGGTCCCCACTTCCCGGGCGCAGAGGCTCCTCGACGTCCTCGTCGACCCCGACCAGGAGGTGGTCCTCCTCGGCCGGGTGGGGGGGCATCTCGCCCGCGCCGTGGAGCGGGAAGCGGCGTGCCGGGCCCGCATTCTTTCCGAAGAACGGGGGATGGAGTCCAGCGGGCGCGCCGAGCGGGGCGCGGTGCGATCCCTGGTCGGAGCGCTCACCCACGGGCGAACGGCAACCGAACTCGTGGCCCTCCTCGCCCAGTTCGGGGACGCCGTGGTCTGGGACACGCGCGTCCTCATGGCCCACCTCGGGTTCTGGCCCCCGCCCGCGGAAAGGTTCGCCTCCGACCTCCTCGATCCCCAACGGGTCGTGAACCCGATGTTGAAGGAGCTCACTGCGGCCTGTGCCGAGGCATCGGTCCCCTTCCTCCTCGGGGGGCACGCCCTCGTCTCGGGGGGGATGTACCTCGCCCTCGAGCTGGCCTGGGCGAACAAGGACCGGGGGGAGCGGTTCCGGCCGTTGCCCCTCCCCGAAGTGAGGTGAGCCATGACAGAGAACACTGTGTGGACGATGGGCCTCGCCGAGATCGACCGGGCGCTGGCCGCGCTGGTGCACGCGGAAGAGCAACGGCAGCGGGACAAGATCATCTTGATCCCGTCGGAGTCCCTGACCCCGCCTGCCGTACGCGAGGCGCTGGCCTCGGCGTTCACCTCGCTCTACGCCGAGGGGTATCCGCGTGAGGAGATGTTGCGCCTCCCCGAGGATCGCTTGCTGGAGACGGAGGAACAGCTCGCCTACTTCCGGCGGTACAGCGACCGCCGGTTCTACAAGGGGGTGGAGTTCGCCGACCTCGTGGAGGCCCTCGCCTGCCGCCGCGCCGCGGAGTGCTTCGCCACCCCCGAGGTCAGGGCCGACGACATCTTCGTCAACGTGCAGGCGCTGTCCGGGGCGGCGGCGAACATGGCGATCTACGAGGCGCTGCTGCAGCCGGGGGACACGCTGATGGCGATGGACCTCTCCCAGGGGGGACACCTCTCCCACGGGTCGCCGTTCCACCAGTCCGGCCGGCGGTACCGGGTGGTGCGCTACGGGGTCGACCCGCGTACCGAACGACTCGACTACGGCCGGATCGCCGATCTCGCCCGTGAGCACCGGCCGCGGATGATCCTCGCGGGCTACACCTCCTACCCGTGGGCCCCGGACTGGAAAGCGTTCCGGGAGATCGCATCCTCGTGCGGGGCGTTCCTGATAGCGGACATCGCCCATACGGCAGGGATGGCGATCGCTGGCGCGTACCCGAGCCCGGTCGGATATGCCGATGTGGTCATGTTCACCACCCACAAGACCCTGTGCGGCCCACGGGGTGCGATCATCCTCTCCTTCGACCCCGAGATCGCTGCCCGAATCGACGCCGCCGTGTTCCCCGGCGCCCAAGGGGGGCCTCATGTCAACAAGTGGGCGGGGATGGCCGTCTCCCTCGCCCTCGCCCGCACCCCGGCGTTCCGCGGCCTCCAGCAACGGACCGTGGCCAACGCCCGGGCGCTGGCCGCGGCCCTGGCCGCGCGCGGGCTGCGCCTCGCATATGGGGGAACGGACACCCACCTCCTCGTCCTCGACCTCCGCTCGCTCCCCACCCCTCGGGGGGGAGAACTGATGGGGGAAATCGCGGCTCGGATCCTCGACCTCGTGGGCCTCGTCGCCAACAAGAACACGATCCCCGGCGACAGCTCCGCGGCCGACGCCCGCGGGATCCGCTACGGGACCCCGTGGGTCACCCAGCGGGGAATGGGGGAGAGCGAGATGGAGGAGATCGCGGACGTGACCCGCCTCGTCCTCGCCGCGATCCACCCGTTCACCTACCACGGGTTGAGCGGCCCCTTGTCCCGCGGGAAGCTCCCGTTGTCCGCGCTCGTCGAGGCCACGGACCGGGTCCGACAGCTCGCCGCTCGTTTCGGGGGAGAGCTCGACCGGCCCTCTCGACCGGGGACCGGGCCCGGCCAGGCGGTGGCGCTCCGCGTGCGAGGGGGGAGGGCAGCGTGCCTCCTCCACGAGGCGTGCACGGCGCGCGTGCTCGACCTCGACCCTGGCCAGGCGCGGCGGGCCCTGTTCCTCGATGGAGAGGGGAAGGTGCTGTCCGAGGCGATCGTCGGTCGCCTGCCCGACGATCGGGAGGGCCGGGCGGAGCTCGCCGTTCTCGTCCCCCCGGAGCAGGGCGCCGAACTCCAGCGCTGGCTCGCCGCCCTTGCGGACGGGTACGTCCTATTCGATCCCGATGACCTCTACCGCAAGGTGCAGGGGCCGGCGGTGGTGGAGCCCTACACCGGGTCGGGGTTGTTCCGCCTCGACGACGGGACGGAGGTCGCCTTCGGAGGTGCCACTCCCGTCCCTTTCCTCGGCGTGCCCCCGCGCTCCGATCCTCGCGAGCGCTGGCCCGAGCTCGTCGCGCCGCGAAAGCCGTACTTCGTGGGCTGCAGGGGGATTGAACTCCCGGCGACGAGGTCCCCCTACACCCCCGCTTCTCCCCCTTCCCCTCTGGCCCGAACGCCGCTTGCGGAGTGGCACAAGGGAGCAGGGGCGCGGATGGCGGAGTTCGCCGGGTTCGAGATGCCCCTCTGGTACACCTCGGCCCTCGCCGAGCATCGCGCGGTGCGCGAACGGGGGGGCTTGTTCGACCTCGGGCACATGGGGGCGTTCGCCGTGGAGGGGAGATTCGCCGAGAGCTTCCTCAACCTCGTGACCACGAACTACGCAGGATGGCTCCATCCCGGCCAGTCCCAGTACGCTTTCCTCCTCACCCCCGATGGCGAGGTGGTGGATGACGTCATGGTGTACCGCCGGTCACGGGATCGGTTCCTCCTCATCGTGAACGCGGCCAATGCAAGCAAGGACTGGGACTGGCTAACGGCGATCAACGCCGGAAGGGCCCTCCTCGATTTCGACCGGCCGTGGATCGATCCCGATGGCCCGGTGACCCTGCGCGACCTGCGGGGGGAGGGACCGGACGCGCTGGTGGACGTCGCGGTTCAGGGCCCGCGGTCGCGGGCGGTGCTCCTCCGCCTTCTCTCCGGGCCGGACCAGCACGACTTGATCGCCCTCCGGCGCACGGAGTTCCGCGAGGTCTCCCTCGGGCGGATCCCCGTCCTCTGTGCCCGCACCGGCTACACGGGCGAGCCCTTGGGGTACGAGATCCTCGTCTCTCCAACCGAGGCGAGGCGCCTCTGGGAGACCCTCACCGAGGTCGGGAGGGAAGAGGGCCTCCGGCCGATCGGACTCGCGGCCCGCGACTCCCTGCGCACCGAGGCCGGCCTCCCCCTGTACGGACACGAACTGGCTGGACCGCACCGGATCCTCCCCCACGAGGCGGGGTTCGCTCCCTATGTGAAGCTCCACAAGCCGTTCTTCATCGGGCGCTCCGCCGCGGTGCGTGCCCTCCAGGACTGGAGGCGAGAGGTCGTGCGGTTCGCGATCGGACCCGGCCAGCGGCCAATACGGGCAGGGGCGCCGGTCGTGGACGGGCAAGGACAGGTCCTGGGGTGGGTCACGAGCTGCGTCGTGCTCGACGGAGGACAAGTGGGGATGGCCCTCCTCACCGCACGTGGTCTCCCCACAGATGCCCCTGTCGGGTTCATCGTGGGCGGGGAGCGGGGCCTTCCCCAGGCGCTCGAACCGGGAGCGCGGTTGCCCCTATGCGTGTGGGGTCGGGTCCTTCCCCGCTTCCTCAAGCGGGACGCCCTCCCCCAGGCGGGGGAGGACTAGGCAGCAGCGTGGGGAGGGCCCGCAACGCCGGAGACGGTCATGTTTCCTCCGCGTCGGCCTCTTCCTTCTCCGCCCGCAGGCTGGCCCGGATCTCGTCAAGCCGTTCCTCCACGCGGCGGAAGAGCGTCCCTTCCGGGTAGTGCCCGTCCCCATCCTCCTCCCCGGCCGGCATCCCGAACAACACCTCCACCCCTTCCTCCACCGTGGCACAGCTCCAGATGTGGAACCTCCCGTCGGCGACCGAGCGGACCACGTCCTCGGGGAGCATGAGGTCGCCCACGTTGCCTTCAGGGAGGATCACCCCTTGGTCCCCGGTGAGGCCGAGCTCCCGGCACACGAGGTAGTGCCCTTCGATCTTCTCGTTCACGCCTCCCACGGGCTGGAGGCGCCCCTTCTGGTCCACAGCCCCCGTCACGGCGATCCCTTGGCGCACCGGGACCCCGGCCAGGGCGGAGAGGAGGGCATACAGCTCGGCCGCCGATGCCGAATCCCCTTCGATCCCGGAGTAGGACTGCTCGAGGGCGAGGCTCGCCCCGAGGGAGAGGGCCTTGCGCCGCCCGAATCGCCCCGCGAGGTAGCCCTTGAGGATCATCACCCCCTTCGTGTGGAGTTTTCCCCCCAGCTCAGCCTCCCGCTCGATGTCCACGACGCCGCTCTTGGCGGTGAAGACGTTGGCCGTGATCCGCGTTGGCTTCCCAAATGCGAAATCGCCGAGGTCGAGCACGGCGAGGCCGTTCACCTGACCCACCGCCTCCCCGCGCACGTGCACGATCAGCTTTCCCCGCGCGATCCACTCGCGGACCTTCTCCGCGACGAGGGAGTGCCGATACCGCCCCTTGGTGATCGCCTGGCGGACATGATCTTCCTCCACGACCGCGCGCCCCTGGCCACGGGCCCAGAAGCTCGCCTCCTCGACGACGCTGGCGAGCACCCCGAAGCGAGTGGCGAGCTTGCCCTGATCGGAAGCGAGCTCCGCGGCGTGCTCCACGAGCCGCGCCACCCCCGAGGGGGCGAACGGGAGCACGGCCGGGTTCTCCTCCCGACACGCCCGCACGAACCGCGCCACGGCGAGAGCCGAGTCGTCCGTCCAGGGCATCTCGGTGTCGAAGTCGGCCCGGATGCGGAACAGCTTTTGGAAGTCCTCATCGTAGTACTGGAGGAGCTGGTACAGGAGCGGGGATCCCACGAGAAGGATCTTCGCCTGGAGCGGGATCGGCTCGGGCCGCAGCCCCTCCGTGGACGCGAGGCCAAGCATCTGCGCCGGGTCTTCGATCCGGATCTCACCGGCCTTGAGTGCGATCTTGAGCGCTTCCCAGGACAGGGGAAACCGGAGGAGGTTCGTCGCCGTGAGGACGAGGTAGCCCCCGTTGGCGCGATGGAGGGCCCCTCCCCGGATCTGGGTGAAGTCCGTGGTCACCGCCCCGAACTGGACCCGGCGCTCGATCGTCCCGAACAGGTTCGTGTAGGTGGCGTTCCCCTCGATCACGACGGGCGCCCCGTCGCTTCCCGCATGGTCCACGACCACGTTCACCCGATACCGGAGGAACCGATCCGTCTCGGCAAGGGGGAACCCCGGGAGGGGCTTCTTGTTCGCCGCTTGGAGCTGCTCGACGTTCTCCAGGATGTCAGCCTTCACCTCGGCGAGGAAGGTCTGGACACGCGCGAGATCCTTGTACTTGTCGCGCAGTTGGGCGAAGCGGGGCTCGACGAGGAACTCCACCGCCTGCTGCGTGAGTCGACGCTGGGTCTCCTGCCACGCCTCGTCCAGTCTCGCCAAGCGTTGAAAGACCTCGCGGATCAGGCTCTGGAGCTCCTCCTGCCGGCGCACGATCTCCATCCGCTCCGCTTCGGGGAGGGAGGAGTACTCCTCCTGGGAGTAGGGGCTCCCGTCGGCCTTGAGGGGGATCGTGTTGATCCCAAGCGGCGTGCGCTGAATGGAGAACCCGAGCGGGGCCGCCCTCTGCTCGAGGTCGCGAAAGGCTTCGTCCCGCTCACGGGAAAAACGGTCTCGCTCCTTCTTGGCGCGGGCTTTGAACTCATCGGACTCGATCACGCGGGGAACCTCACGGGACAGGAACTCGATGCACCGTTCCATGTCCTGCTTCAGCTCCCGTCCCCTTCCCGCGGGAAGGAGGAGGTAGCGCGGCACATGGGGGACCTGGAAGTTGTGCACGTAGCAGATGTCGGGCGGGACAGGTTTCTCACGGGATATCCGCTGCAGGAGATGGTTGATGGCGGAGGTCTTCCCCAGTCCCGGCTCCCCGGAGACGTAGATGTTGTACCGGTGGTGGGGATCATCGATGGTCAGTCCAAGCCAGAGGGCCTCCATCGCCCGTGCCTGGCCCACGATGTCCGCCAGCGGCGACAACTCGTCGGTCGTGGCAAACGAGAACACCTTGGGATCGCACCTCCGACGGAGTCGGTCCGAGGGTACCTCGCGGATCATCGTTCAGCTATGATACCCGGCGATGAAGCGCTTGGCCATTCTGCTCTTCTTCCTTGTCGGGACCGCGCAGGCGTTCCCCGTCATCCCGTTGGCCACCACACCCGAGAGCGGGGAGTACCTCGAGTTCGTCCCGGCGCTGATCGCCTCGGCCGAACAGGAAGTCCTGGTCGCGTTGTCCGACATCCGCCTCTATGCGGGGGACGGAGCCACGTCCCCCCTGCTCGCCGCCCTCGTCGGAGCGGCGACACGCGCAGTCGAGGTGCGGGTCTTCATCGAGCGGCGGGAGGATGGGCCCTACCCGGCGCAGCAGCCGGCGTTCGCCTACCTCGCAGAGCGAGGCGTAGCGGTGCGCTGGGATGTGCCGGAGGTCACCCTCCACACGAAGTTCCTCGTCATCGATCGTCGGTGGGTGATCGTTGGCTCCACCCACTGGACGGCCTCGGCGCTCACGCGGAGCGTCCAGCTCGATCTGGCGGTGGAGGACGAGGAACTGGCGGCCGCGTTCCGCTCCTTCTTCGACCTCCTGTGGGAAGGGCAGGTCAAGGCGGTCCCACGCCTCCCCCCGCCGCCGTGGCCC
>DSBZ01000163.1 GCA_011057175.1 Candidatus Acetothermia bacterium | reverse complement strand
CGAGGACGTCGGCGACGATGAGGCCGTCCCCCATCTCCCGGATGAGGTCGTCGACGGTCCCCTCGCCCGGGGCGAGGAGGACGTTGCGGGGCGCGGGCCCGGGCGGGACGCGGAACCCTCCCCCTCCCAGGGGGCCGCCCTTGATCCCGTTCCCGGTGGCGCCGGTGCCGGCGAGCGCTGCGGCTCGCAGATCGTAGTAGAAGTTGGAGATGACCCCGTTCTCGATGAGGGGGAGCTTGCCCGTGGGGACCCCCTCGTCGTCGAACGACCGCGAGCGGGGGGCGAAGGGGAGGGTTCCGTCGTCGACGAGCGACAGCCGCTCGTCGAACGCGGTCTCCCCGAGCCGGCCCTGGAGGGGCGACGTCCCGAGGAACACGGACAGGCCGGAGAACCCGACCATGAGGGGGAGGAGGAGGACCGGGGTCCCGGTGGGAAGGAACAGGACCGGCGGCGCGCCCGTCGGCGGGGGAGCGAGCTTCCGTCCCCAGCGGAGCTCCTGGACCAGGTGCGCGAGGAGGGCCTCGCGGTCCAGGTCGCTCGCCCGGCGCACGCGGCGGGCCGCATGCACGCTCCAGATGTCCCCCGTTTTCACTTGCTCGACCTCGATCCCCAGCGAGAGGTAGGACCGCCGCTCGGTACGCTCCATCCCCTCGGTCGTTCGCACGGAGACGTCCACCGTCCCCCCCTCAAGGGAGACATTGACGACGAGGTCGGGGAACTCCTCGCCGATCCGGCGCACGGCGTCCTCGCCCCACGCGATGAGGTCCTCCACCGCGATCGCCCCCGCCGCTGGGTCGAACACGGGCACGGAGGGGCGTTGGCCCTCGCCCTCCCCGAGGAAGCGGAACGAGGCCCGATCCCCGTGGGAGGCGGCGAGGAGGGCAGATTCCACCAGCGCCTCGTCGCTCCCGCCTGCGGTGGAGGAGAACCCGAGCCGCCCCGCGGCGATCACGCGCAGCGCGCGCCCCCGCACCGCCACCGAGCGCACGGACTCGATCTCCCCGCCGTGGAAGACGACGGCAACGCCCTCCCGCCGCTCCTCGTACAGCTCCGCTGCTTCCGCCTTCTGCCTTGCCTTTCTGAGGATGTCCATCAGCGTCCTCCCACCGTCACGTTCCGCACGCGGACGTGGGGAGCGCCGGTCGTGGTGGGGAGCGGCCACTGCCCGCCCTTCCCGCACCCTCCTGAGCTCCCCTCGAGCTTGAAGTCCCGCCCGATCATCTCGATGTTCTGCAGGGTGTGGAACACGTTCCCGGTGAGGACGACGTCCCGCACCATCGGCCCGACCTTCCCGTTCACGATCTCGTGGCCCCAGGCGGCGGAGAACGTGAACTGCTCGGACATCGTTTCTCCCCCGAACGCCGAGCACGCGTACAGGCCCCGCTCGATCCCGTGGAGCATCTCCTCGAAGCTCGCCTCCCCCGGCTCAATGTACGTGTTGCGCATGCGCACGATCGGCTCGTGCTCCCAGGACACGGCCCGGGCGTTCCCGGTCGGCTCCGCCTTCATCTTGTGGGCCGTGGCCCGGGAGTGCATGAGGCCGGAGAGGATCCCATCCCGGATGAGGTAGGTCTTGCGTCGCGGCACGCCCTCGTCGTCGTAGGGGGCGTTCCCCCGCTCCCGAGCGCGGTACCCATCGTCCACCACGTGGAGGAACTCGACCCCGAATCGGGTCCCGACCTGCATCACCCGCCGCATCGGCTCGTTTCGGAGGAGGAAGTCGGCCTCGCAGATGTGGCCGAACGCCTCGTGGATGAACACGCCGGCGAGATCCGGGTTCAGGATCACGGTGTACGTGCCCCCTTGCACCGGCTTCGCGGAGAGGAGGTCCACTGCCCGCTGCGCGGCCGCGAGGGCCTGTTCCTCCTTCCCCAGGACCGCCTCGAACCCGGCGGCATAGCCCAAGGACTCGAACCCCTGCTGGATGTCCCCGTTCTTCCTCGCCATGGCCGCGACCATGAGCGTCACGTCGGGGATGCCCTGCTCGACGTACGTCCCCTCGGAGTTGGCGTAGATCACGGTCCGCCAGCTGTCCGTGTAGCGGACGCTGGTGGAGGCGATGAGGGGCGAGTGCTCGAGGAGGAGCTTGTTGTAGCCTTCAGCGAGCCGGCGCTTCTCCTCCAGGGGTACCCCCCGGAAGTCGCGCCGCACCTCCCCGTGCCACCGCGCCTCCACGGGCTCGACGGGGGCGAGCGTGATCGGGTCGGCCACATGCCCGGCCGCGGTCCGCGCAAGCTCCGTCGCCTCTTCCACCTTGCGGGGGAGCTCCTCGGGATCGGTGAACACGGCGATCCCCCACGCGCCGCGGACGAGGGAGCGCACGATCCCCCCCGCCTCCTCCCCCGACTCGAGCGCCATCAGCTGGTCCCGCTGGAACGCGACCCGTGATCGGGTGACCGCCTCCCACCGCGCCTCCGTGTAGTCCGCGCGGCTCTGGGCCACCGCTTCGCGCAACCTGTCTTCCATCGGACCCCCTTTCCGGTAGGGGGATTGTACCTCCTGATGCGGGTGTGTGGCGATCATGTCCGAACGTGGGGTACGTCGCCTATAATGGGGCCGTGCCGAACAAGGAGGCCGAGGATGGCGAAGATGCGATGGCTGCTGCTGTTGGTGACCCTCCCTGTCCTGGGGGCGGAGATCCAGTTCGATGGGGAGCTCCACCTGGCGGGGACGTTCAAGGTGATCGTGACCGAGGTCGCCGCGACGAGCGGACAGGCGACCCTGATCGTGTTGAGGACCGGCGAGGTGATCCAGGTGGACCTCCGCTGCGAGGGCGCCCGCCTGGAGTCGCCCCCCATCCACGCCCGGCGGCCGTGCGATCCGGAACGGGATCCGTCCCTGTCGGTGGAGCTCGGGGACACAATCGTCGCGGCCACGGACCTCGGAGGGGGACTGTCCACCACGGCCCTCGTCGGGCCCCGCGAGCCCGGCGTGCCCTCCCTCGCCCTCGAGCGATGGGACAACGTGGAGATGGAGTGGGTCCCCGCCGAGGAGATGGAGCCGGCCCTGTTCCGGTTCGTGCTCGACGACCGCTCGCTCGATACGACCTGTGAGCGGGATTCGTTCGCGCTCCCAGTGGCGATCGGGGAGGAAGAGCTCTCCCTGACCTTGGTCGAAGGCGCCCCCACGAGCGGCGCGTTCAGCGTGGAGTTCGTGGTCGCCCTCGAACCGCGGGAGGGGGCGCTGTGGCTGCAGTTGGTCACCGTGGACGGGGACCTCCTCGCCGAGGTGCCGGTCGAGGAGGGGACGTCCGTGGTGGGTCGGCGCGGCGAGGAGGCCCGGCACGCCCGGTTGGCCCTGCTCCCCGTCGCGCTCGAGCCCGCGGAACTCGCCATACCCGTGTGCTGCGTGGGGGAGATACGGGTCACGACGCCGGAGGGGGCGGACGAGGTGCGGTGGTGGGTGGATGGGGCCGCGCGCAGCGGGGACCTGGCGTTGCCCCTGTGCGCGGATGCCCCCCGTTCCGCGTCCGTGGTCGCCTTCGTGCGCCAGGGCCTCGTGTGGGGACGGGCGGAGGCGGCGGTGACCTTCGTCCCCCGGGTCAGGCTCTCGTTCGTGGATGCCGCCACGGGCGCGCGCCCTGCCGAGCCGTGGCCGTGCGGGCTCGAGATCCGGATCCGGGCCGACGAGGTCACCGGACCGGCGCCGGTGGTGATGGTGGGCAAGCTGGGCCCTGATCCTCGTGTGCAGGAGCTGACCCTCGCCCAGGACGCCACCGGGGCGTTCGTGAGCGCCCCCTTGCGTCCGTCTGATCTCGGCGCCTGCTCCGGGGACGTGCTGTGGGCCCAGTTCAGGGATCCACGGGGATGCTACACGGCCTACGCCATCCTCCCATTGCGATGAAGCGGTTGTTCTTCGCCCTCGCCGTAGCGATCGGCGCGGGCGTGGTGGGCATGGGGCTGGACGCGGCGTGCCCCGTGTTCTTCCTCTCCGAGCCGATCGTCCTGTGGACGGCGCAGGGGGCCGATCCCGTGCATCTCGTCCACAGCGGGGAGATGTGGGAGGTCGCCTGGCGCTCGATCCCGGAGGGGGAGCGGATGCGGTGGGAAGCGGACCTCCCTTTCGATGCCCCTCCCGGGGTGTGGATCGCCAGCACGGGATCGGTCTCGTATGCGTTCTTGCGGGTGCCGGACGCGGTGGGGGTGGTGGAGGTCCGCACGAGCCCCGGGGCGGCGATCGCCGTCTCCGGGCAAGCGAGGGTCGCCGATGCCTCGGGATGGGCGTTCTTCATCCTTGAGCCGGGGGACCACGAGCTCGCGGTGGAGGTGGGCGGGGAGGAGGTTCGCCGCCCGCTGCACATCGAGGCCGACACGCGGAGCGCGGTGACGCTCGCCCTCGCCTCCCTGGAGACGTCCACGCCGATCGTCCTCCCGGGATCCAGCCTGACCCTGTTCGTGCGGATCATCGCCCCGCGCGATCTTCCGGCCCTGAACGCCGAGGTCGAGCTCCCCGCGGGTTGGTCGTCCGCGCCCGACCGGGGGGTGTTCGACCCGGTCGTGGGCGGCAAGCTCACGATCCGCTCGTGGCGCGTGTCCGTCCCTGCGGCCGCTTCCCCTGGGGACTACGCGCTCGCGGTCGCCTTCCCCGACCTCGGGTTGGAGGCTCAGGCCCGCGTCTCCGTGGCCGATCGCCTCCCGGCGGAGGTCGTCGTGTGTCACTGGGACGTGACGGGAGGGAAGCTCGATCTCGCGGCCCGCTGTGCGATCACCTACGAGCGCCTTCGGTGGGCGGCCACGCTCGTCGGCCAGGAACTCCCCTTCACCGGCCGCGTGTTCACCCCGGCCGAGCTCGAGGCCCTCGCTGCGGAGTGGGAGAAGGGCCCGTAACCCAGCGTCTCGCTATAATCGCGCGAAGGAGGAGCCGATGAACGAGGTCCTGCAGGCGATCCGCGCGCGGAGATCGGTCCGGGCGTTCCGCTCCCAGCCCGTGGAGGCGGAGAAGGTGGAGGCGATCCTCGAGGCGGGCCGGTGGGCGCCCTCGGGGAAGAACGCCCAGCCGTGGCGGTTCGTGATCGTGGAGTCGGCCGCCAAGCGGGAGGAGCTGGCGCGGCTCGTGCCCCAGAGGAACATGATCGGATCCGCACCGGTGACGATCGCCCTGCTTCTCGACCGCAAGGCGGGCTACGACGAGCTCAAGGACGCCCAAGGGATCGGGGCCTGTGCCCAGAACATGCTCCTCGCCGTCCACGCCTTGGGTCTGGGGGCGTGCTGGATCGGTCGGGCCCGCGACCGGGAGGTCGAGGCCCTCCTCGGGGCACGGGAAGGGGAGGAGCTGATGATGCTCATCCCGATCGGGTACCCGGCAGAGGAACCGCCCGTGCGGGAGCGACGGCCGCTTTCGGAACTCGTGCGGCGGATCTGATGCAGTACGCCCTGGCTCTGGTGGCGGCGCTCCTCGTGATCCTGGCGGTCGGGCTGGGCTTCGTCGCCGTGTGCCTGGGCGTCGTGGCGGGGACGATCGTGGCCGTCTGTGCCCTTGCCCTGGGGGCGGCGGGGAGCCTGTTCGAGTGGACGCTCGCCCTGTCTGCGGTGGGGGTATCGTGGCCGGCGGTTCGACCTTGGCGCAGGTTCGTGCGCTGGGTCAGGGAGGCGGTCGCTACCGCCGGCCCGGGCATTGGGCGGCCACGCGGGGGCTGATCGAGAGCTCGCCGAACGACCGCGCGAACTCCTCGGCAAACTGGCGGGCGAGGAGGTCGGCCCGGCGCGCGTAGGCGCCCTTGTCCGGCCACGTCGCCTCGGGGCGGAGGATCTCGCTCGGCACCCCGGGACACGCCTCGGGCACCCACACGTGAAACCGCTCATCGAGCGCGAAATCCACGCGCTCCAGCTCCCCGGCGAGGGCGGCGGCCACCATCCGCCGGGTGAGGCGGATGTCGATCCGGGACCCCGTCCCGTACGGCCCCCCCGACCAGCCGGTGTTGACGAGCCACACCTGCGTCCCGTACCGATCGAGGTACTCCCCGAGGAGGTCCGTGTACACGTGGGGCAGCCGCGCCATGAACGGCGCCCCGAAGAAGCGGGAGAAGGTGGAACCTGGCTCGGCGACCCCCGTCTCCGTCCCGGCGAGCTTGCTCGTGTACCCCATCAGGAACCAGAGCTTGGCCTGATCGGGCTCCAGGCGAGCCAGCGGAGGGAGGACCCCGTTGGCGTCCGCGGTCAGGAACACCATCGCCTGCGGGTGCGCGGCCCGCCCCGTCAGATCGGCGTTGCGGATGAACGAAAGCGGATACGAGGCCCGCGAGTTCTCGGTCAGCCTCCGGTCGGAGAAGTCGAACTTCCCGTTGGGGAGCATGAACGCGTTCTCCACGATCGCCCCATGGTTCAGGGGATCGGCCTCGTGCATCACCGCCCCGTAGATGTCCGGCTCCTTCGCCGGGTCGATCCCGATCATCTTCGCGTAGCAGCCCCACTCGAAGTTGAAGATCCCCCGTTCGTTCCACCCGTGCTCGTCGTCGCCGATGAGGATCCGCTCCGGATCGGAGGAGAGCGACGTCTTCCCCGTCCCGGAGAGGCCGAGGAACAGGGCGGAGGAACCGTCGCCGCCGACGTTGGCCGCCCCGTGGAGGGGGAGGACCCCCAGCGGGGGGAGGAGGAAGTTCATCACCGTGAACAGGAGCTTCTTCACCGATCCGAGGTACGCCGAGCCGTACACGATCCCCGCCCGGAGGGCGAAGTCCATGACTACGGCCAGGTCCGAGGTCCGTCCCGTCGCCGGATCGGTGCGCAGCCGGCCCTCATATTTCCGGGGGTCGAGCTTGTCGTAGGGGAGGACGAGGAGGGTGAACGGATGGCCGGCGAACGCCGACCCCGCCGCGCCCGGCGGGATGGGGCGGAGCATGTTGTCGGCGAAGAGAGCAGTCAGGGCGTGGTCGGTGATCAGGCGCACCGTAAGGGAGCACGCCGGATCCGCCCCGAGCGCCCGCTCGACCAGGAACAGGCGGGGCTTGGCTCCCAGGGCAGCCCACCCATCGGCGAGGATCATCTCGAACGTCTCCGGCGGCACGGGGTGGCAGTACGGCGAGGACCAGTCCACCTCGTCGTGGATCTGGGGGCGATCCACGATGTACGTGTCCTGGGGGCGACGACCGGTGGATTCGGGAGGCGTCCACGTGGCGAGCGCCCCCGAGGCGCTGACGAGGGCCTCCCGGTGGGCGATCGCTTCCTCAATCGCGACCGCGCGGGGCGGGTTCACGAAGACGCGGCCGTGGCGCCCCAGGAGCGCCTCCGCTTCCCGGTCAACGTCCATCGCGCACCTCCGACTGGGCCTGCCCTGGGTGGAGGAACACGACCTGGGTCGGGTAGGCGAACTCGATCCCCATCTCCGCGAACCTTCGCTTGAGCTCGAGGTTGATCGCGTGCTGGGTGTCCATGTACACGTTGTAGTCGGGGACGAGGACGTAGTAGACGACCTCGAAGAGGAGGGCGAAGTCCCCGTACTCCTTGAAGTGGGCGCGGTCGAAGCGGGTGTTCGGCTGGGACTCGATGATCTCGCGCACCATCGCCGGGATGGCGGCCAGCTTGTCGCAGGGTGTGGCGTACACCACGCCAAACGAGAACACGATCCGACGCTGGAACATCCGCTTGAAGTTGCGGATCGGGGACCGGAGGAGCTCGGCGTTGGAGAACACGAGCTGCTCGCCGGTCAGGCTGCGGATGCGCGTCGTCTTGAGGCCGATCCGCTCCACCGTGCCCAGGTGCTCACCGACGATGATGAAGTCCCCCACGAGAAACGGCTTGTCCACGACGATGGACACCGAGGCGAACAGGTCCCCGAGCACGTTCTGGAGGGCGAGGGCCACAGCGATGCCTCCGATGCCGAGGCCCGTGATGAGGGCAGTGACATCGATGCCGAGGTTCTGGAGGGCGAGGAGGAGGACGAGGGTCCACAGGACGAGCTTGGCCATGAACCCCACCGCGTTGAGGGTGGTGGCACCGGCGGCGTCCTTCTCCTCCAGCTTGTGCCGCGCCTCACGGGTCACCCAGAACGTGATGAACCGGCTCACCCAGCTCGCCACCTGAAGGAGGAACGCCAAGAGGGCGATCGCCCCCAGGGCGCGGGATCCGGCCTCGGGGAGCGTCACGGCAAGCGAACCGGCCCACAGGGAGACGGTGGCCAGGAACAAGGGGTTCGTGCGGCGAAGGAGGTCCACCACCAGTCGCTGAACCTCCCCCTTTCTCCGCTTGTACTGCGCCGCGAGCCCGCGCACAACCGCCCACCGCGCGACCCGGAGGGCAAGGAACGTCAGGAGGGCGATCCCCACCCCGAGGCACCAAACCCAGACCTCGTTCCCACCCAGAACGCGGTGGAAGAGCCCCATCGCCTAGTTGGACCCTCCGCGGCGGAGGGGTACGAACGCGATCACGATGCACAGGAGCGCGATCGCGAACAAGATCACCGTGACCGCGGTATCGAGTGAACCGACGAGGGTCCCGATCACGAACCCCAGGAGGCCCACCCCCAGCGCGAAGGCCACCCGGCGAACGACCGTCGTGAACCGCTTCATTAGGCTTCAGGATACTCAGGATCGCCTGCCTCGTCAAACTTCCTCTTGACGCCCCGTCCCGAGGGGGGTAACCTATCGCAAGGATAAGCAACCAAACGTAGGTCTATGCAAGTAAAGGGAAGGACTCTCGGATGCGCATCGCGGTGATCGGGGCGGGGGTCGTGGGAGCGCTCGTGGCGCGCGAGCTCTGCCGCTACGAGGGCGAGGTCGTCCTCTTCGAGCGGGAGCCGGACGTGGGGTGGGGGGTGACGAAGGCCAACTCGGGGATCGTCCACGCGGGGTTCCACGAGCGGCCGGGGACGGCCAGCGCCCGGTTCTGCGTGGAGGGGAACGCCCTCTTCCCCGACCTGTGCCGGGAGCTCGGGGTCCCGTTCCAGCAGATCGGGGCGTACGTGCTGGCGCTGGGGGACGGTGAGCGGGCGGTGCTGGAGGAGCTGCGCGCGCGAGGGGAGGCGCTCGGGGTCCCCGGGCTCGCCCTCGTGGGGGGAGACGAGGTGCGGAGGCGTGTTCCCGCGGTGAACCCCGACGTCGGGTGCGCCCTGTGGGCGCCGAGCGTGGGGATCACCGAGCCGTGGGCCCTGGCCCTGGCCGCGGCGGAGAACGCCTGCGCCAACGGAGCTTCTCTCCATGTGGGGGTGGAGGTGACGGGG
>DSBZ01000170.1 GCA_011057175.1 Candidatus Acetothermia bacterium | reverse complement strand
CCCAGGCGTAGGAACTGGCGGCATCGCCTTCCACGGCGAGCAGCCTCGCCTCACGTCTTCCCAGCCCCATCCGCCGCAGCGCCCGCCACACCGTGCTCGGGGAGACGTGAATCCCTCGTCTGGTCAGCTCAAGCGACACCCGCTTCGGCCCCTACGTCGGCCACGCCAGCGCTGTCGCGACGGATCGCCCGCTCCTCCACGGGTCCGAGCGTGGATGGGCATCCCGGTCGGGCGAACGTTCGTCGGGGATGGAGACCATCCACCCCGTACGCCCGGAGGCGCTTCCCCCACCGGTAGAACACCGTGCGTGAGATCCCCAGCTCACCTCTGCTACTCCCTCCGTGCACCCCCACCTGTCAACACTACTGTGAAACTGCACAGTCCAGTAGTGTTGCCAGGGCTGGCATGGGGCTGTTGCCAGCGGCCGCGCATCGGGGTTCGCTTTACCTGGACCGAGATCGCCGCCACGGGGCAGAAGTGGAGGCAGGCCAGGCACTGCTCGCAGTGCCCGAGCCACCGCGGCGTCCCGTCCACGAGCACCACGTTCTCCACCGGGCACACGTGGACGCAGGAGGGGTCCACGGCGAACCGCCGGTCCCGGGTCCGCCTCCTTGAGAAACGTGCGGCCGAAGAGGGGGAACAGCGCCCGCACCGCCCCCTCCCCGCGCCCGTTGTACTCCGCGACGCAGTTCGCGAACATCCGCACCGCGAAACCTGCATGGAGCTCGCCCCTGGCCTTCCTGAACAGCTCCTCCCGATGGCGGATCGCGAGCCGGGGGAGCCCGCCCATCGTGGCGACGAGGAGCGCGTACTTGACCCCCGCGAGGTCGAGTCTGGGGATGAACTCGCGCACGATCAGGGGCAGGGTGTAGAAGTACACCGGACAGACGATCCCGACCCGCTCCGTGAGGACGCGGATCCGGTTCTCACACCGCAGGGAGGCGGATGGGGACGAGGTCCGTTTCCCCGAGGGCTTGGGCGAGCGCCCGGGCGCAGGCGAGCGGGTTCCCCATCCCGGTGAAGTAGTCGAGCGTCGTCCTCATGGCCCTCTCACCTCCGCCCCGATTCGACCGTCGCGGTTGCCACAACGAACAGGGCCGACGCGGGGTCGGCCCTGGGAACGCTGCCCGGCAAAGACGCTACACCTTGGGCGGGGGCGGGACGTGGCCCGCCTTCTGGAGGATCTCCACCTCGGCCCGCGCCCGCTTGATGGCCGTCTCCGCCTGCTTCCGGAGCTCCCCCTCGGACAGAACCCGCCGGGCCACCCCCTGCTCGATCGCCTTGAGGCCCACGGCCACGGCCTCGTTCACGAACACATCCAGGTCCATCATCGAGGGGACGATGTAGTCGTCGCGGAGGCCTTTGTCCTCGGCGGTCTTGGCGATCGCCTCGGCGGCGGCGATCGCCATCTCGTCGGTGATCGTCCTGGCGAACACGTCGAGGGTCCCGCGGAAGATCCCGGGGAAGCCGATCGAGTTGTTGATCTGGTTCGGGAAGTCGCTCCGGCCGGTGCCGATGATGCGCGCCCCGGCTTCCTGGGCCTCCCACGGCCAGATCTCGGGGATCGGGTTGGCGCAGGCGAGGAGGATCGCGTCCTTGGCCATGCGCTTGACCCAGTCGGGCTTGATCGTCCCCGGGCCGGGCTTGGAGGCCGCCACGCACACGTCGGTGCCCGCGAGGGCCTCGGCGATCCCGCCCGTCCGGCGCTCTTTGTTCGTCCGCTGGGCGTAGTCCCACTTGTAGGGGTTCTTGTCCTTCTCCCGTTCCAGGTCCTCCCGGCCCGGGTGGAGGATCCCCTTGGAGTCGACGATCAGGATGTTCCCGGCGGGGATCCCGTAGGTGAGGGCGACGCGCACGAACGCGATGTTCGCCGCGCCTGCGCCGATCACGGCGTAGGTGGCCTTCTTGGGGTCCTTCCCCACCACCTTGAGGGCGTTGAGCACGCCGCCCAACGTGATCGCGGCCGTCCCCTGCTGGTCGTCGTGCCACACCGGGATCTCCAGCTCCTCCCGCAGCCGATCCAGGATGTAGAAGCACTTCGGGCTCGCGATGTCCTCGAGGTTGATCCCCCCGAACGCGGGGGCGATCCACTTCACGGCCTGGATGATCTCCTCGGGGTCCTTCGTGGCGAGGGTGACCGGGAACGCGTCCACCCCGCCGAGGTACTTGAACAGAAGCCCTTTCCCCTCCATCACGGGGAGGGCGGCCTCGGGGCCGATGTCCCCGAGGCCCAGGACCCGGGTGCCGTCGGACACCACGGCGACCATGTTCCCCTTGTTCGTGTACTCGAACACCTTCTCTGGCTTCTCCGCGATCTCCCGGCACGGCTGGGCCACGCCGGGCGTGTACCAGATGGCGAAGTCGTCGTAGCCGGTGACCGCGCACTTCAGGCCCAATCCGACCTTGCCGCGGTAGAACGCGTGCCAGGCCGGGGCCTTGCGCGCCGGCTCCCTGGCCTTGGCGAGGAGTCCCTCGACGTCGGGTTTCTCGGGCATCAGTTGCCTCCTTTGATCCGGGCCCGGATCGCTTCCATGTTCTTCCCCACCGTGACGGAGAGGTCCTTGTAGAGGGACTGGCCGTGGGAGTCCATCGCCACCACGAGCGGCCCGAACCGCTCCACCTCCATCACCCAGATCGCCTCCGGCATCCCCAGCTCCTCAAGCCAGTGGACGGCTGCGACCCGCTTGACCGCCTTCGCAGCAAGCGCCCCCGCCCCGCCGGTGAAGTGGGTGTACACCGCGCCCACCTCGCCGAGGGCGGCGAGGGTCTTCTCGCCCATCCCTCCCTTGCCGACGATGATCCGGGTCCGGAACTTGCGGAGGAACTCGGCCTCGAAGAGCTCCATCCGCGCCGAGGTCGTCGGGCCGGCGGCGAGGATCTCCCATCCCGTCCCCGCTTCTTGAGCCACCGGGCCGCAGTGGAACAGGGCCAATCCTTCCACCGGAAGCGGGCTCCCCCGTTCGAGCATCATCTTGTGGGCCTCGTCCCGGGCGGTGAACATCGTCCCCGAGACGTAGATCACGTCCCCGGCCTTGAGGGCACGGGCATCCTTCTCCGAAACTGGCGTTGTGAGCACGCGGTTCATCACGCTACCTCCAGCTTCCCATCGGCGCGGATGCGTACGGTGGCCCGGCGGTGGGCCCAGCACTGGACGACGATTCCAAGCGGCAAGGACGCCGGATGCCGGTGGGCGTACTCGGCGTGGACGGCGAGCACCGTCGTCTTGCCCCCGAGCCCCATCGGCCCGACCCCGGACGCGTTGATGAGCTCCTCCAGTTCCGCTTCCAGCGCCGCCACCTCCGGTTCGGGATGGCGCTCCCCGAGCGGCCGCAGGAGGGCCTTCTTCCCCAGCTTGAGCGAGAGATCGGCCCCGCCGCCGATCCCCACGCCGATGACCGTCGGCGGGCAGGGGAGCCCGCCGCAGCTCACCACGTGCTCCACCACCGCCTCCTTGACCCCCTTCAGGCCCACGCCGGGGGGGAGCATCTTCAGGGCGCAGCAGTTCTCCGACCCCCCGCCTTTGGGGAGGATGTGGACCTCGGCTCCGTCGCCCTCGACCATCTCCCACGTGATCGCCGGGATGGAACGGCCGGTGTTGTCGCCGGGGTTCTTCCCCGTGAACGGGTGCACGGTGTTCGGTCGCAGGGGCACGTCCTTCGTCGCCGTCCGCGCTGCCTCCGGGAGCGCGCGCACGAGGGCATCGAGATGGCGGAACTTCGTGCCCGCCTTCACGAAGAACGTGATCGTTCCCGTGTCTTGACAGATTGGCACCCTGCCCCCCCGCGCGATATGGACGTTCTCGAGGATCGCCTCCAGCTGCACCCGCGCCGGTCCTTCCTCCCGATCGCGCGCTGCCTCGAGGGACCGCACGACGTCGGGGGGGAGGATCGTCGCCGCGTTGCCGATGGCCCTCCCCAGCTCCTGCGTAAGATTCACTTCTTCCCTCCCATCTCCGCGACCTTCGCCGCGTACATCTCGCGGTAGGTCGGCTTGTCGAGCTCGACGAACTTGCCCACGAGGAACGGCTTCCCGAGGACGATCTCCGCCTCCTTGGGATCCGCCCCGTGGCGGATCACGGCGTGATCGGCGTAGTACCGCAGCTCATCCAGGCCCTCCCCGAGCCTGTTCCGGCGGCCGTAGTTGGTCGGGCAGGGGGAGATGACCTCCACGAACGTGAACCCCTTGTGGGCCATCGCCTCCACAAGCCCCTTCTGGAGGCGGCGGCCATCGAGGGTCGTCCAGCGCGCGACGTAGCTCGCCCCGGCCGAGGCGGCGAGGTGGACGAGGTTGAACGGGTGCTCGAAGTTGCCGAACGGCGTCGTCGTCGTGCGGCTCTCGAGCGGGGTCGTGGGGCCGACCTGCCCGCCCGTCATCCCGTAGTTGAAGTTGTTCACGCACACCACGGTCAGGTCGAGGTTGCGCCGCGCCGCGTGAATGAAATGGTTCCCACCGATGGCGAAAAGATCGCCATCTCCGGAGATGACCGCCACGTGGAGCTTGGGATCGGCGAGCTTGAGTCCGGTGGAGAACGGGATCGCCCGGCCATGGGTCGTGTGGTAGGTGTCGAGCTTGAGGTAGCCGGCGATGCGCCCGGTGCAGCCGATCCCTGACACAACGGCGACCTCGTCGGGCTCCCACCTCAGCTCGTCGAGGGCGTAGAGGAAGTTCCCGAGGACCGTGCCCAGCCCGCAGCCGGAGCACCAGATGTGGGGGATGCGGTCGGTGCGGAGGTACTTCTCCATCGGGTGCCGGGCCCCGGGGATGACCTCGGGGATGGGCTTCGCCTTCACTCGCATCGCGCCACCTCCTCGATTCCGGCGAGGACCTCCTCCGGGGTGTGGATCCGTCCTCCGGCGTGGAACACGCCCACGAGCGGGACCCGGCCTCGGATCGCCCGCTCCACCTCGCGGCTCATCTGCCCCAGGTTCAGCTCCACCACGACGATCCCCTTCACCTGGTCGGCGAGGGCCCGCACCCGCTCATCGGGGAACGGCCAGGCGGTGATGAGGCGGAGCATTCCCACTCGGATCCCCGCCTCCCGGGCCCGCGCGATGGCCCCGTGGGCGGCGCGGGCGGAGATCCCGTAGGACACGACCGCGATCTCGGCATCGTCGAGGCCCACTTCCTCGTAGGACGTGTACTCCTCACGGTAGCGAAGGACCTTCTCCGCGAGGCGTCGCACGAGCCGGTCGTGGGCCCCATCGGACATGTCCGGGTACCCACGCTCGTCGTGGGTGAGGCCGGTGACATGGACCCGGTACCCCTCGCCCGCACACGCCATCGGGGGGACGAGGTCGGGGTCGGGCTTGAATGGGACGAACTCGGCCGGGGGAACAGCCGGCCGCCGGCGGGGGGCAATCGGGACCTCGTCCGGGATCTTCACCCGCTCGTACATGTGCCCTACCACCTCGTCCGTCAGCACCAGCACCGGCACCCGGAACCGCTCGGAGAGGGCGAACGCGCGGACGGTGAGGTCGAACGCCTCCTGGGGCGACGCCGGGACGAGGGCGATGATCTCGTAGTGGCCGTGGGAGCCCCACCGGGCCTGCATCATGTCCCCCTGCCCGACCGCGGTGGGCAGCCCCGTGGAGGGGGCTCCCCGCTGAACGTCCACCACCACGCACGGGGTTTCGGTCATGACCGCCAGACCGAGGTTCTCCATCATCAGGGAGAACCCGGGGCCGGAGGTGGCGGTCATCGCCTTGGCCCCGCCCCACGCGGCGCCCACCACGGCCGCCATCGCCGCGATCTCGTCCTCCATCTGGATGAAGGTCCCTCCCACCCGGGGCAGCCGCCACGATAGCCGCTCCGCCATCTCGGACTGCGGCGTGATCGGGTACGCCGCGAAGAACCGGCATCCCGCGGCGATCGCTCCCTCGGCGATCGCCTCGTCGCCGTTCATAAAGTGGACCCCGGACAGGGTGGCCTTAGTGGGCATCCTGGTTATCCTCCTTCCTTTCTTTTTCGGTCCAGATGGCGAAGTCCGGGCACACGAGCTCGCAAAAGCCGCACATCGCGCACGCGTCGGGGTCCACCACCTCCGGCGGATGGTAGCCCTTGGCGTTGAACCGTTCAGCGCGGGCGAGGACCTTCCGCGGGCAGTACTCGATGCAAAATCCGCATCCTTTACAGATGTCGTCGAGGACATACACGTGCCCCTTGGGGACCTTCCACCGCTTCGCCCCGTCCGTCACAGGAGGTCCACCATCCGTGCGAGGGCCCTCTCCCCCCGGTACTCGGGGAGGAGGAGGGGTGCCTTCCGCGTCGGCGGCACGCCAGCCGATTCCAGTTCTCCTACGTACCGCTCGACGTGGGAGAGGGTGGGGGAGCCGGGAGCGGCCCTCTTCGCCCAGGAGGCGGCGGCGATCCCGGCACGGCGGCCGAACACGTTGTAATCGAGGAGCGAGTTCCCCATCAACCGGTTCTTGCCATGGACCCCACCCTCGACCTCGCCCGCGGCGTAGAGGCCGGCGATCCCCGTCCAGCCGTGTTCGTCGATGACGACGCCGCCGTTTTGGTAGTGGAGGGTGGGGTAGACGAGGATCGGCTCCCGCGTCGGGTCGATGTCGAACCGCACGTACATCCGGTGGATGGACGACAGCGCCCGCTGGAACGTCCCCTTCCCGTGGATCATGTCCACCATCGGTGTGTCGAGCCACACCCCGACCATCCCCGTAGGGGTGACCACGCCCAGCCCCCGCCCCCCCTTCTCCGGGGGGGCGCACTCGCGGATGAAGGCTGCCGATTCCACGTCGCGTGGCTCGAGGGGGTGCACGAACAGCTCCCCGCGCCGGTTGAGGGGCTGGGCGTCCATCCCCCGCACCTTCTCCGTGATGAGGAGCCCCACGAGCTGATCCGGGTAGGCGGCGCCGGTGGGGTGATACTGCACGGCGTCGAGGTCGCGGATCTTCGCCCCCGCGCGGTAGGCGAGGACGAGGCCGTCGGCGGTGGCGCCGTAGTGGTTTGTGGTCGGGAACCCCTGGATGTGGAGCCGGCCCCAGCCGCCGGTGGCGAGGACGGTGGCCTTGGCCCGCACCACGGTGTACTCGCTCGTCTCCAGGTTCCACAGGACGGCCCCCACGACCTGGCGTTCGCCATCGGTGAGGAGTTCCACCGCGGGGGAGAACTCGAGCACGGGGATCCCTTGGCTCCGCGCCTCGTCCCGCAGGACGCGCAGGATCTCGAGGCCCGTGTAGTCCTTGGCCGAGTGCATGCGCTTGCGCGAGGTGCCGCCGCCGTGGATGGTGGACATCGTCCCATCGGGGGATTTGTCGTACATGACCCCGAGATCCTCGTGCCAGCGGATGATTTCGGGGGCGTCCTCCACGAGTGCCCGGACGAGCGTGGGGTCGTTCGTGAAGTGGCCGCCGCCCAGGACATCCAGGTAGTGGACCGCCGGGGAGTCGTGGGGCTTGTCCGCGGCCTGGATCCCGCCCTGGGCCATGATCGAATTGGAGTCCCCGTGGCGGAGCTTGGTGGCGATGAGGATCCGCTCCGCGGGGACACCGGAGGCGTGGGCCCACAGCGCGGCCACCGTCCCCGCTCCCCCCCCGCCGATCACGAGGACGTCCACGTCGTGGTCAGGCTTGGAGACGTCGAGGGCGCCGGGTTCGAGCAACGGGTACGCCTCGAGGAGGTCGGCGAGCTCGTGGGGGACAGGTTCGCCCCACGACGCGCCGACCTTGAGCCTGCGCTTGCCCTCCGCCCGGTAGTCGGGGTGGAACCCCCGGAGGAGGGCCTCCTGCTCCTCGAGCGTGAGCCGCGCCGGTTTCGTGCTCAACCGCGCCGGCCGCGTCGCCTCGACGCGTTCGATGGACTCCTGCATCTCCTTCGGATACGTGCCCACGGCTCCCTCCTTAGGCCTCGATCTGGCGGGCCTTGTACGCCGCGACCAGCTCGTCCTTCGTCATCGTCACGAGCTTGTCCAGCTCTTCCCTGAACTTCCCTGCGGCGATCTCCTCGACCCGCGTCTTGACGTGCTCCGCACGCGGAGTGAGGTACGCCCCGTTCAGGCGCCGCGCGAGCTGCCACACGTGGTGGTGGGAGATCTCGGCCGGGCAGCGCATCGTGCACAGCCCGCAGGAGACGCAGTCGAACGTGAGTTCCGCCACTTGACGGATGTCCCCGCGCAGGGCGGCCTGGACGGCGTCCATCACCTCCAGCTTCTGCGGGCAGGCCTTGGTGCAGGTGTTGCATGCCACGCAGCGGGCGAGCTCGGGAAACAGGGCGAGAAGCGTTTTTCCATCCGGGGTCAGGTTCTCCAGCGCGTACGTCGGCCGCTCGGCGGGGGTGAATGGGAGCTGGGCGATGTACATCCCGTCCCTCACCGTGGTCTGGCAGGCGAGGTCCGCGTACAGCTTGTAGTCGCCCGGGAGTCGGTACACCGTAGCGCACGCCCCGCAATAGCCGCCCCGGCAGCCGCAGCCGCGGGCGAGCCGGTACCCGGCGTACTCCATCGCCTTCATGATCGTCAGGCCCGCCGGAACGCGGTACCCCTTGCCCATGATGAACACCGTCACCTCGTTCATCTCGCACCTCCCGAGGAAACCGGCTCGCCGGGTGTCGGTTTAGCGGTGAGGAGAGCAGCGATCGCCGGTTCGTCCGCCCCGAATGCCCATCCCAGGACCTGCCCGAGGTAGAGGACGGGGAGGGGCGGTGCCTCACGCGGCCGGCGCTCGGCGAGGTTGAACTGGCACAGGGGGCAGGTGGTGACCACGACCTCCGCCCCGCCGGCCCATGCCGAACGGAGGATCCTGCCCACCCGCTCCTCGACGATGTCCTTCCTCCCCACCGTGAGGTAGGCCCCGCAGCACTCCGTTCGCTCCGGGAACGCTATCGGCGTTCCGCCCAGCGCCTCAATCACCCGCTCCATGACCTCGGGCCGGTCCGGATCGTCCACGGCGAACTCCCGCGGCCGAAGGAGCACACACCCGTAGTACGTGGCGACCTTGAGCTCGCCCATGGTTCGCTTGACCTGGGTGGCGAGCTTGTCGTATCCCACTTCGTCGCGGAGGAGGGTGAGGAGGTGGACGACCTCGATCCCGCCGCGGAAATCCTCCTCCGTGTCCAGGAACGCGGTGATCCGCGCGAGCCGCTCCGGCTCCTGGACGAACTGGGCCGACCGGGCGAGCGTTCCGTAGCACATCGCGCACAAGGTGAGGACGCGTTTTTCCCCCATCCCCTGGACGCGGAGGAGGTTCCGCACCGGCCCCACATGGCGCATGAGGTCATCCTGGGCCAGCGAGTACACCGTGCCGCAGCAGTTCCAGCGCGGGATCTCCGTGATCTCGTACCCGAGGAGGGCGAGGGCGTGGAGGGCCCCCTCCTCGTCAGGGCGAGCCTGGTCTTTCATCGCACAGCCGGGGAAGTAGGCAAGCTTCTTCATGGTGTGAGCTTCCTGTACGCCCCCACGAGGGCGATCTGGGGGTAAGGTCGGT
>DSBZ01000165.1 GCA_011057175.1 Candidatus Acetothermia bacterium | reverse complement strand
GTGTTGAGGCATCCTATTTGTCGGACGCCACACTAGAACGTAACCGCGAACCCCGTCGGCGAGATGTGAAGCGCCAGCCCTTGCCGGCGCAGGGCGACTTGGTAGGCGTCCCAGCCGGAATAGAGCCCCCACAGGGTGTGGACGAGGCCCACCCCAAAAAACAGGGAGAACCCCGGGTAGGGCACGAACGCGGCCAGATACCCCCCTCCGACGAGCAGCACCACGTCCACCGTGAAGTGGACGAGGGCCTTGTCGTACTCCGCGTTCAGGTACTGCCCGAGGCCGGGGATCACGAACGAGGCGATCCCATGGATGAGAGGGATGGGATTGGGCTCCCGTTGCGCCCATCCCGCCACGCTGAGCCCGACCACCGCCGCCAGCACCACCACAACGATCCTCACCTACCCTCCTTCGACCTGTGCGAGCACTTCGTCTGGGATGTCGAAGTTCGCCACGACCTCCTGGACGTCCTCTTCCTCGTCAAGAGCATCCACAAGCTTGAGAAGCCGCTCCGCGTCTTTCCCCTCCACGCGCACCGTGGACCGGGGGACGAATGCGATCTCCGCCCGGACCACCTCCACCCCGTGCTCCTTCAGGGCGTCGCGCACCGCGGCCACGGACCCCGACGGTGTGTAGAACGTGAGGCTTCCATCCTCGTCGGCGAAGTCATCGGCCCCCGCCTCCGCCGCCACGAGGACGAGGGCCTCCCGATCGATCTCGGGGGGGATCCCCCCCACTTCGACCACGCCCCGGCGCTCGAACTGCCAGGCCACGCTCCCCTCGCCACCGAGCCTCCCCCCGTGGGCCTCGAAGATGTGGCGCACCGCGGCCGCGGTGCGGTTCCGGTTATCGGTGAGCGCACGGAGGAAGATCGCCACCCCACCCGGGCCATAACCCTCGTACGTAACCTCGGAATACTGTGCGCCATCGACGTTCCCTGCTCCCTTCTTGATCGCTCGCTCGATGTTGTCCTTGGGCATGTTCGCCGCCTTGGCCCGCTCGATCGCCGCCGCGAGCGTGACGTTCGTCTCCGGGTTGGGATCCTGCCGGGCGCAGGTGATGATCTCCCGCGTGAGGCGGGAGAAGAGGCTGGACCTCTTCTTGTCCTGAGCCCCCTTGCGATACTTGATGTTCGCCCACTTGGAATGACCGGCCACCGTTCCCCCCTCGTAGAGAAGAGAATGATACTGCCCAAACGCGGATCGGGCAACCGATCCGTTGCGCGAACGCCGCTCGGGCAGGAGACTCGCGGGGATGGTCGTGCAAGCGCATGCGATCGAGCAGGCGGCGCGCCTCCTCGCCCAGGCCCGCGCCGCGTGGGCCCTCACCGGGGCCGGGGTCAGTACCCACTCCGGGATCCCCGATTTCCGCTCCCCGGGCGGGCTGTGGGACCTTGCCGACCCGGAGGAGGTCTCCTCCCTCGCTGGCTTCCGCCGCAATCCTCGGGCGTTCTACTCGTTCTGGATGTGGCGCTTTCGCCACATGGAGCGGGCGCAGCCGAACGCGGTCCATGCCCTGCTCGCGCGGCTGGAACGCGAAGGGCGGCTGCGGGGGGTGATCACCCAGAACGTGGACGGCCTCCACCGGAAGGCCGGTTCCCAGACGGTGTTCGAGGTCCACGGGCACCTTCGATCAGGGAAGTGTCTCCTCTGCCACGGCACCTACCCCATGGAGGAGATCATCCACCAGACCGAGGTCGAAGGCGTCGCGCACTGCGCGTGTGGGGGGCTCATCAAGCCGGAGGTGGTGCTGTTCGGCGAGGACCTACACCCGGACTTCGGCCGGGCGTGGGAGGCAACGGCCGAGGCCGATCTCCTGTTCGTGCTCGGGACGTCCCTCACCGTGTGGCCGGTGGCTGGGCTCGTGCCGCGCGCGTCCTCTCGTGGGGCGACGTTGATCATCGCCAACCGGGACCCTACCCCGTACGATGACTGCGCCGACGTGCTCCTGCGGGGCGACCTCGTCGAGACCGTCCGCGCGCTGGAGATCGCGTTGGAGTGAACGTCTATGAACGAAAGCGAGGTCGGTCGGCTGCTCCTACAGCACGGGAGGACCCTTGCTGTGGCCGAATCGTGCACGGGCGGGCTCCTCGCCCAACGGATCACCGATGTGCCCGGGGCGTCGGCGTACTTCCGCGGGGGGATCGTCGCCTACAGCAACGAGGTGAAGGAGAACCTTCTCGGGGTACCCCGCGAGATCCTCACCCACCACGGGGCGGTGTCGGCCCCGTGTGCCCAAGCGATGGCGCAAGGGGCACGGGGCCTGTTGGGGGCTGACTTCGGCCTCGCCACGACGGGCATCGCCGGCCCGGGCGGGGGGACGGCGGTCAAGCCCGTGGGACTTGTCTACGTCGCCCTCGCCTCCCCGGACGGGGTGGAAGTGGAAGAGCACCGCTTCCGCGGATCCCGCAATGAGGTGCGCTGGACAGCGAGCGAAGCCGCGCTGGCCCTCCTCCTCCGGAAGCTGAGGGAGCTGTGACCCCTTCCCCACGGCAAGGTTCCCCATGGGCGCTCCTCCGCTGGGCGGCCCTCGCGGTGCTCATGGTCGGGGGGATCGCCCTGTTCGCGGTCCTCGTGTACTGGAGCGGGCCGGGTCGGGTGTTCGCCGAGATCGTGGGGATGGGAATTGTGGGGTTTTCGGCCGTCGTCCTGAGCGTGGTCGCGTCCATCGGCACTCGGGCGTTGAGCTGGTACGCGCTCCTCCGGGGGGCGGGGATCGCCGTGCGATGCCACCACACCGTCTCCCCCCTCCTGGCAGGGTTTGCGGTGAGCTACCTCACCCCCTCGATGTACCTCGGGGGCGAGCCGGTGCGGGCGTACTGGGTCTCCCGCGACCGGGGGATCCCGATGGCCCGGGTGATGGCCACTGTGGTCGTAGAGCGGATCCTCTCCGGTTTCTCCGTCCTCGCGTTCGCGTCGATCGGGGCCGTGTTCGCGGTGACCTCGCCCCAACTTTCGCTTGCCGACAAGGGGGCGGTGGGGATCGCCCTCGGCGTGTTGACCCTCCTTCTCGTCCTCCTCCTCATCCCCTTCGCCCGCAACGCCCGCTGGCTCTCCGGTCTCCTCGCCTGGGCGGCGCGGTTCCTCCCCGGGCGGAAGCGGCTCCTCCGCGCCACGGCCCACGTCGCAGAGATGGAAGAGGAGATCTACCGTGCCTTCTCCCACTACCTCGGCTACACGCTGCTGGCATTCGCCCTTCAGCTCCTCACGGTCTTCCTCAACTACATCCGGCCGCAGATCTTCTTCCACTTCACTCAACGGGCCCTGTTCACGTTCCCCCAGCTCTCGCTCTATTTCACGCTGAGCATCTTCGTGGACGCCCTCCTCTGGGTCACCCCCGGCGGGTTTGGGCTCACCGACGGCGGGCGGGTGATGGTGTTCACCCTCCTCGGCATCCCCGCGAGCGGCGGGGTGGCGTTCACCGTTGTGTACCGCTTCGTGGATCTCGCCCTGGTGGGGCTGGGGGCCCAGCTCCTCCTCCGCCGAGGTCTCATCAGCCTGCGCCGGGGACGGTTCAAGGTGGAAGTGGATCGGGCGTCTCCCGCTGAGGATCAGGGCCCAAGCTCGAACCTGCCGGAAAAATAACCCGCGCGCCGAGGAACTCGCGCCCCCTAAGCCAAGAGCAGCACGTCCCCAAGCGCGCTGAAAAGGCGATAGGGATCCACGGTGACTCCCCCCCGCAGGATGGCTCGCCCGCCCGCGGACTCGACGCGGACCGTGGCCAGGATCGTGCGCCTCTCACCACGCCGGAGGAGGGCGGCCCTTCGAAGGGAGCGTCTGGAACTCGACCCGCGCGCGATGCTCCACGACATCCCCAGCGGAGCGCGCACATCGAGCGCGTAGAGGACGGGATGCACCTGTCCGTCGGTCACCACTTCCTGGGTGGAGGTCACGCGCACGGTGAAGTCCCCGTGGACGCGAGACCGACCGCGAACGAGATCGGAAGCCGTCGGCGCCTATTCGTAGCGAAGCGCGTCTACCACCGGCAGCTTCGCCGCACGCCGGGCGGGCCACAGGCCGGCGACCGCCCCCAGGGCGAACGCCCCGAGCAACGTGACCACGATCAGCGCAGGGCTTGCGACAACGGCCACCCGGACCTGGAAGATCCTCCCGATGATCGCCGAGGCCACCGAGCTGATCCCGAGCCCGAGCAGCGTTCCCACGATCCCGCCCACGAGCCCCATCAACCCTGACTCGATCAGGAAGATCGATAGAATATGACGGTTCTTCGCCCCGACCGCCTTCATGATCCCGATCTCGCGCGTGCGCTCGAGGACGGAGGTGTACATCGTGTTCATCACCCCCACCCCCCCCACGAGGAGGGAGATCCCGGCGATCCCCGCCAGGAACGCGCTCACCGTGGTGGTCACTGTCCCGATCGCGCTGCTGATGTCGCTGTAAGTCACGGCGGACACTTCCGACCCCCGCGCCCTCAGCGCCGCTTCCACCTGAGCGGCGACCTCATCCACATCGCGCCCGGGAACGGTGCGCACGAGGGTGATCAGGACGTCGTCGGCGGGCCCCCACAGGAGCTCCATCGTGTCGTAGGGAACGTAGATCGTATCGCCGCTCGCCGCCATGCCGGAGGTGAACCCCTGCCGCGATGACCCCGCGTCGGAGGCGGCGAGGATCCCGACCACGGCCAGCGTGAGCTCCGGCCTGTCTCCATCCCCCGCGACGACGATGTCCTGGCCCACGCCGACGCCCAACCGGGTCGCCACATCCCTCCCCAGCACCGCGACCAGGATCTCGTCAGCGTCGAACAGGCGCCCGCCGGGTTCGAGTTCGAGCGAGCCGATGAACGACGCAAACGACGTGACGAGCTCCGGCGACAGCCCCGTCACGGGGAGGAACCCCTGGTTGGCGCGGCCGTCCGGGCCGGGTGGGCCCTGCACGAACGCCGTACGCTGCCGCACCGCTGCCGCCGTGGCCACCCCCTCTTGCGCGCGCAGCCATTCAAGATCCAACGCGTACAGCGAAAAGCCTTGGTTGGCGCGGCGGCCGCCGAACACCCCGCGCGCGGTCAGCATGAACGTGTCCACGCCGAACACGTTGGCCACCTCGTCGTTGATCGTGCGCTCCAGCCCCAACCCGACCGAGATCAGGGCGACCACGGCCGTGATCCCGATGAAGACGCCGATCACGGTCAGCCAGCTGCGGATCTTGCGGTGGAGGATGCTCGATCCCGCGAGCGACAGGAAGTCCCTAACCATGGACGGTCTCCTCGAGCACGCGCCCATCGCGGATGTGGACGATGCGGTCCGCAATCCGGGCCGCTTCGGGGTCGTGGGTCACGAGGACCACGGTCTTGCCGTCTTCCTTGCTCAGGCGCCGGAGGAGATCCAGGATCGCTGCTCCCATCTCCGTATCGAGATTCCCCGTCGGTTCGTCAGCGAGGATGATCTCCGGGTCGTTGGCCAGCGCCCGGGCGATGGCCACACGTTGCCGCTCCCCGCCGGAGAGCTCGTTGGGCTTGTGGTGGGCACGATCCGCGAGCCCGACCTTGGCCAGGAGCTCCCTGGCCCGTACCGCCCGCTTCCTCTTGGGCACCCCGAGGAAGATCATCGGCAGCTCCACGTTCCTCTGCGCGGAGAGGGTCGGCACGAGGTTGAAGGTCTGAAAGACGAACCCCACCTTGCGCCCGCGCAGGTCAGCGAGCTGGTCCTCGGAAAGCCGCGGCAGGGGCTGTCCGTCCAGCATCGCCACTCCCTCCGTCGGGGTGTCCAGCGCGCCCAGGATGTGCATCAGCGTGGACTTGCCCGACCCGGAGGGCCCCATCAGGGCCACGATCTCTCCCTTCTCGACCGTGAGATCCAGCCCCCGCAGAGCGTGGACCGAGGTCTTGCCGAGCGAGTAGACCTTGGTGATCCCTTTGAGGTCGAGGAGCGGCATCGCACTCCTACCCTCCCACGAACGTGTACTCGACCAGTTCCATCGAAAACACCGTCTCCCAACGCCCATCCCGCAGTCGCTCCAGGCGCACGAGCGGCACCGTGTACACGGGATGGGAGAGGCTGAACGCGACCGTCGTCCTGGAATCGGGGCTGCGGGGATCCACGATCGAGCCCGCGATGCACTGGATGCCAGCGATGGTCACCGGAGCGACATCGGTGAATGCGCCACCGCTGGGAAGCACGTACTCCTGCCCCTCCTGGAGACGCCGCCGCTGATCCATCAGGGTCTGGAGCGCGGCCAGGCTCACGTCCTGCCCTCCCCCGTACTGCAGCCCCGCAGCCCCGAACAAGAACCCGAACGCCGACATCTGGTCCGCCGTCCCAGTCGCCTCCATCACCATACGCACCGTGTACGGTCCATCAGCGCGAGCGATCACCTGGAGCTCGAGAAGCTGCGGCTCGCGCAGGTCCTCCGCCACGATGTGGAACACCATCGTCGTCGTCCCGGCCGGGAACGACTCCAACTTGGCCTGCCCGAACGCACACACTCCCACGGCGAGCAAGCTCACCAAGGCAATCCCGATAATCCCTGTCTTCATGACCCCTCCCCAGTGCTTGACGAGGATCATCCTACCCCCACGGACAGCACGTGTCGAGCTCTTCCCATCTCGCTCCCACCCGGTACCGTTTCCTTGCGGAGAGCGCGAACCGAACGTAGCAGCACGCGGTGGGGATGAGCAGCCGACGCGGAAGGGCTGCGAATGCCGGAGAGCGGCGCCCTCGACGCAGGACACCTCCTCCCCGGCGCACGCCCCGCGCCTAGGAGCGAGGGGAGGGAGCGAGGGTGGCGATCAGGGCCCCCATCAGGCCGAGCCCGACCCCGATCGCCAGCGCGACCATGACGAGGCTCGGCCAAACGTAGGGGAAGCTCGGGACCACGTCCCTGAGGTAGGGAAGCGATCGCCACCACGTCCAGACGGCCCAGCAGACCACGATGTACAGGCCGCCACCCACGAGTCCCACCACAGCCCCCAACGTGAAGAAGGGGGCCCGCATCAGAGCCGGGCTCACCCCGCAGCTCCGCAGCAGCGCAAGCTCTTTGCCCCACAGGGCGGCAGCACGGGTGACGGACCGATGGCCCAGCCACAGGGCAAGGGCGAGCGTCCCCACCAACGCCACGAGGGCGGCGACGCGTGATGCCGGTGGGACGCGGGTGCGAGCCGAAGGCCGCTCGTGGTAGCGAACGCCTTCCACCTCGGGCAGCGCCCGCAGGCGGGACTCGACCGTGGCCCGGGCCTCCCGGGACAGGAGCCGCACGACGAGGGTCCGCTCAGTGATGGCGATGGGGTCACTCTCCCCGGGGAAGCGAAACGTCACCCCATCCACGCCTGGCCAGGTCCATATCTCGCTCCCCAAGCGGGAAATTGCCGACTCGGACGGGGCCAACGCCAGCTGGGCCAGCAGGTAGGATTCTGGGGCCCCCCCCACGGTCCCGGGGGCGGTGGGGATGAAGAACAGCGCTGTTCCGCTCACGAGCACGGCGGCCACCGCGAGCGCCCAGAGGAGAGGCACGATCGGCCGCCGGAGGCTCCTCCACAGGGCATCCCCGATCAAGACCGCGCTTTCGTAATTCACCCTCTCACCCCCGGCCGCAGGTGAACGGCATACTGGAGGAGGGGCGATCGATCTCGGGGCGGGAACCCATGTCGGGCGGCGAGCTCCGGGTCCCGCGTCGTGGCGAGCACCGCCACCCCCGCCCTGTTGATGGCCTTCAGCAGCCCCACGAGTTCGTCCTGCTCCGCGGCGGCTAGCCCGCGGAACGGATCATCGCACAGGAGCACAGCCGGCTCCGGGCAGATGGCGAGGGAGAGGGTGAGCTTCCGCCGCCCGAACTCATCGAGCTTCGCACCCGGCGTCCTCTCCTCTCCCTTCAGGTGGGCGAGCTCCACCGCGCGTGCCATGTGCTCCCGCGCCGCCGGGCCCCGGATCCCCAACGCCCGCAGCTTGAACTCGAGGTTCCCCTGGACCGACCGCTCGTGGAGGACGATCGATCCTTCGGGCATGTACCCCACCCTGCGCCGCAGCTCGCGCGCCCGCGCGGGAGACAGGCGGGCCATGTTCCGCCCCAGCACGAGGATCTGCCCTCCGGTGGGCGTCTTCTCCCTCAGGATGAGCTCCAGAAGAAGGGTCTTCCCCGAAGAGGGGGGGCCCACCACGAACACGAACCCGTCCCCGGGGAGGCGGAGGGACAGGTTGTCCAGGACGAGCACCCCATCGTCCGTCGCGTACCGCAGCTCCGAGACCTGGATCGCTATCCGCATCGTCCGCTGAAGAAACGCTCTCTCCCCCTAAGATCCCTCTCCACCCTCGTTTCTACCAGACTTGTCACGCGACGGGCAAATCGGAGGACTCGCTCTCCCTGCCCATCCCCGATCTCGATGAGGATCGTCCCCCCCGCGACGAGGTGCTCGGGGGCGGAAGCGACAATGGAACGGATCGCAGCGAGGCCATCCGGCCCTCCATCGAGGGCCCGGCGCGGCTCGTACCGCCGCACCTCGGGGTCGAGGGAGGCGAGCTCGGGGCGGGCCACGTAGGGCGGGTTCGCCACGATGAGATGGAACCTCTCCCACACATGGGAGAACCAGTCCGACCGCCGGACCTCCACCCGCCCCACAAGGCCCAGGCGCCGGACGTTCCTCCGCGCGCAGGCCAGCGCGCGAGGGCTCCTCTCCACTGCGATGACCGACACGTCCGACCTCGCCCGCGCCAGAGCGAGGGCGAGGGCGCCGGACCCCGTTCCCAAGTCGAGCACGAGGGAGCGAGGGGGAAGGGATCGGAGGACCGCGATCGCCCGCTCCGCCAGTTCCTCCGTCTCTGGGCGAGGGATGAACACGCCCGGCCCCACCGCCAGATCGAAGTCGAGGAACCCCGTCTCCCCCGCGATGAGCGAGAACGGAACGCGCCGCATGCGCTCCGCGAGGAGCAACCGGTACCGCCGCCCCACGCACAGTGGCACCCGCTCGGCGGGGCCGAGAACGGCCGCTGGCGAGCCGGCGGCGAGGGAGAGGAGCCGCCGCGCCTCGCGCACGGGCGATGGGACCCCCGCCGCAGCGAGCGCTTCCGTCCCTTGGGCAACGAAATCCCTCACCCGATCCGCCTTTGGAGCCAACCTACCGTTCCCCCGTACAATGGCACAAGGCAAACCATTGTAGCGAAAAGGGGGACAATGTGGTACGCATTACGTTCAAGGGGATGGTCCTCGTCGTGCTGGGGCTGGGGCTCGCCGGCTGCCTGTTCCCCGGGGGCGAGGAAGAGCCAGTGGACTTCTGGCAGCCGACGCTATCGCCGGACCAGACGCGCCTTGCCTACATCGCCAAGGGGGAGAAGAGCTACGACCTGTTCCTCCTTGACCTGGCCACGAACGAGGAGCGGGTTCTGGTGGGGCTGGAGCGGGATATCGTGTACCCGTGCTGGTCCCCAGACGGGACGCGGATCGCGTTCATGTACGTCCAGGACAAGGACAACTGGGACATCTTCACCGTGGAGGTGGAGACGCGGACCGTGTTCCGGGTGACGAGGGACGCGGCCGTGGACGCAAACCCGAGCTGGACCCCTGACGGACGGATCCTGTTCAACTCCAACCGCGGCGGGCAGTGGGGGGCGTACACGATCGCCCCCGATGGGACGAACCTCCAGCGGATCTCATTCTCCCGTTCACCTCAAGGG
>DSBZ01000005.1 GCA_011057175.1 Candidatus Acetothermia bacterium | reverse complement strand
GGGGGACCGGGGTCCCCTGCCCGGGGGACCCCGGTCCCACCTCCACGAGGCGCTACCATCCCGTTATGCCCGTTCGCCTCTTTGTAGGGGGGTGCTCTTTCTTCGGGTCCGGGTTCCTGTTCGACAAGGATGGGACCCTGCTCTCCTTTGACCATTGGCTGGCTGTGATGGGGGAGCGGGCGCGGCGGCTGGCCGGAGAGGTGGGGTTATCCGGACCCGACCATGAGGAGCTCCTCCGCTTCATGGGGCTCAATCCGGAGCGGCCGGGAGTCGCGAATGGGGGGATCATCCCCCTCCCCCGCTGCGATGCCGAAGAGGTCGTGGCGATGTACCTCGCTTCCCGCCGGAGAGGGGATCCCGCGACGATCGGCGACCTCGTGGCGCGGGTGTTTCGCGAGGTGGACGAGGAGTTCCCCTTCGAGCGTCACCTCCGTCCCACCGTGGGGGCAGAGGAGGGGTTACGGGCGATCCGCCGCGCCGGAGGGAGAACAGCGATCGTGACTCACGATACTGCGAGCGCGGCGCGTCGTCGCCTCGCGGCGCTCGGCTGGGAGGACCTCGTCCTCGCCGTAGTTGGCCTCGACGTATGCGAGGGACGTAAACCTGACCCGAAGCCCGTTCTTGCTGCCTGCAAGGCCCTCCACCTTCCTCCGGAGGAGACGGTGATGGTGGGGGACACACCGGGCGATCTCCTCGCCGGACGCGCCGCGGGCTGCCAGCTCACGATCGGTGTGCTGACGGGAGTTGGGGGAGAGGAGGAACTCGCCCCCCTTGCCGACGTGGTCGTCCCCGACCTCGGTTTCCTTGAGGCGGTCTCCTCGGGTAGGTGGAAGACCGGCGGGGTGAGCTTCAGGCCCCCGGATCAGCGGCGGTCGGGCTGCGGGGCCTATAATCCCCTCATTGTGTTGACTGCCACGCTTCGCATCGGGACGTCCGGGTACAGCTTCCCGGACTGGGTGGGGCCGATCTACCCCAAGGGCCTTCCCCAGAAGGAGTGGCTCGGCTACTACGCCCAGGGGTTCGACGCGGTGGAGATCAACGCGACCTACTACCGAGTCCCCTCGCCGCAGATGACCGCCGCCCTGGTGCGGAAGGTTGACCCCAAGCGGTTCGTGTTTGCGGTGAAGGTGCCCCGGGAGATGACCCACGACCGGGGGAGGTTCGAGGAGACGGTGGCCCCGTTCCTCACGGGCATCGCGCCGATGCGGGACGCGGGGTGCCTGGGGACGCTCCTCGCCCAGTTCCCGTACTCGCTTCCCCGGGAGGGGGAGGATGCGCTCGCGCACCTCGCGAAGCTCCGGGAGGCGATCCCGCAGGAGATCCCACTCCACGTCGAGTTCCGGCACATCCACTGGTACCGGCCGGACGTGGTGGAGTTCCTCCGGGAGCGTGACCTCGGGTTCGTGAACGTGGACCTTCCTCCTCTTCCCAACCTGCCTCAGGAGAAGACGGGGATCGTCACGAACGGGATCGGGTACTTCCGGTTCCACGGTCGGAACGCGGCCAAGTGGTGGGAGCACGGAGAGGCGAGCGAGCGGTACGACTACGCGTACTCGGAGGAGGAGCTCGCGGAGTGGGTACCGGTGATCGAGAGGGCGGCGGTCACCTCCCGGACCACGTTCGTGTTCATGAACAACTGCCACCTGGGGAAGAGCGTCCGCGACGCGGTCAAGCTCCTCCGCCAGTTCGGCCTGCGGGGGCCCGACTACGTTCCGCCCTGGGACAGGAAGGACGACGGGCTCTGGGGATGACCGGCCCCGCCCCCCTCTATTCCCCGCGGCGGCTGGACGTGGCCACGGTTGAGCGGGCGCTCGGGGTTTGGGAGGCCGGGTTCCCGCGACCGCTCATCGACCTCTCGCGCCTCACCCGGTTCGACCCGTTTGGGCTCCTCCTTCTCATCCTCGTTGGGCGCCGGTGCCGGGAGGCCGGGGGCCGGCTGCGGGTCCTCCTCCCCGAGAGCGCGCGGACCCGGGAGAGGCTCGTCGCCTCAGGGCTGTTCCGCCACCTGGAGGGAGCGTACTGGACGGACGCGCCCGTCCCGGAGGCGCCGGCCGATCCGGAGCTCTCCCCGGTGCGTGTCCGGGAGGAAGCCGAGATCCGGGCGGTCGTGGACGCGATCGGGGAGCAGCTCGAGGCGCGGTTCCCGTTCGGGGGGGCGGCGAACCGGCTCCTCGTGGGGGCCCTGATCGAGCTCCTCCAGAACATCCTCCATCACGCGGCGCCGGACGGGGCGGGCCCGGATCCGTTCGGCCTGGCGGCCCTGGAGGAGGGCCGGGAGCACCTGCATCTGGCGATCGCCGACAAGGGGATTGGCCTCGCGGCGAGCCTCGGGCTGAACCCGAGGTACCGGGGCCTGTCGACTTCCCAGGCCCTGGAGGCGGTCCTGGTGGACGGGGCGTCCCGGTTCGAGCACCCCGGCCGAGGCGGGGCCCTGCGGCGGATCCGGGAGGCCGTCGTAGCGAGCTCGGGCCGGTTCTACCTCCGCTCGGGAGGAGGGGCGTTCCTCCAGGAGGACGTGGAGTGGTCCGTGGGGGAGGTCCTCCCGTTCCCGGGGGTCCAGATTTCGATCATCCTCCCGCGGATCCTGTTCGAGCGGGGGGAGGAGAGCTAGGCGGGGCGGCGCCTCCCGGCTACGATCGGTCCACGCATGAAGACGCGGACGATCCTCCTCGCCCAGTTCGGGGCCCGGGTCGGCACCCGGGGTGAGGGGCGCGCGGCTGGGCGGGCGGTCTGGGCGGAGCTCGCGTCCCTTCCCGCCGAAGGGATCCTCGCCGCCGACCTGGCGGGGGTCGAGGTCCTGAGCGGCTCGTTCGCCGACGAGGCGTTGGTGGAACCGGTGGCCCGGCTCGTCGCCGGGGAGCTCCCCGAGCGGTACCTCCTCGTCCGCGCCCCACGGGACGACCTCCTGGAGGACCTTGGGGCGAAGGTTGCCCAGCGCAAGCTCGCCCTGTTGGCGGTCGTGGACGGGAAGGAGTGGCGGGCCCTCGGGCGCCTTCCCCCGTACCTGGAGGAGAGCCTGCGGTGGATCGTCGCCCACGGAGAGGCGACGAGCAGGGACCTCGCCGGGGCCCTCGGCGTGTCGCCCCGCGCGGCCGCGACGCGGATCGCCCAGCTGGGGGAGCTCCGGCTCGTCCACGTCGTCCCCCGCCCCCGCCCGGTGGGCGGGGTGGAGCACCACGCCCGCTCCCTCATCTCGGTCGACTGGGGCCCTTGACCAAGTCTCGGTCAAGGGCTACGCTTGACCGAGGGGTGCGCGATGCTCCGACCGATCCACGAAGCGGTTGACGTTGGGGTCGTCTTCCCTGCCCGCCGGCCCTACCCCGTGCCGCGGTGGGTCCGGTGGCGGGGGGAGAAGCGGGCGGTGGAGGAGGTGCACCTCGTCCACGAGCGCCGGGAGGGGGCGATCCGACAGCTTGTCTACTCCCTCACCGCCGGGGGGGTCCTCCTCCAGCTCCGGTTCGACCCCGAGCACGCCCGGTGGTACGTGGACGGGGTGTACGACGAGGAGGAATAGACGATGGTCATCCTCCACCTGGACATGGACTCCTACTTCGCCTCCGTGGAGCAGCAGGCCAATCCCCACCTCCGCGGGAAGCCGATCGTCGTCTCCGGGCGCCCGGACATCCACTCCGTCGTCGCCGCCGCGTCGCGGGAAGCCAAGCGGTACGGGATCCGGTCCGGGATGACGACCTGGGAGGCGGCGAAGCTCTGCCCCTCGGTCGTGTTCGTCTCCGGGGACCCCGACAAGTACGAGACGGTCACCCGGCGGTTCGTGGAGATCCTCGTCCGCTACACCCCGATGGTCGAGGTGTACTCGATCGACGAGGTGTTCCTCGACGTGACCCAGGAGGCCCCCCAGCACGGGGGGCCGCTCCGGTTGGCCCGGGCGATCCAGGCCGACTTCCGCCGGGAGCTGGGGGAGTGGGTCACCTGCTCGGTGGGGATCGCCCCGAACAAGATGCTCGCCAAGCTCGCCGTGGAGAGGGCGAAACCGGGCGGGATCGCGTGGATCGTCCCCGAGGAGGTCCCGGCGGTGCTGGAGGAAACCCCGGTGGGGGCGGTGTGCGGGATCGGGCCCCGGATCGCCGGGCGCCTGGAGCTCATGGGGATCCGGACGCTCGCCGACCTCGGCCGGTGCCCCCCGGCCCGGCTCAAGCACGCGTTCGGGGTCCAGGGCACGGTCCTCTCCCTGTGGGGGCGGGGCCTCGACCCCACCCCCCTCCTCCCCTACTGGCAGGAGGAGGAGGTGAAGAGCGTCGGGCACTCCCACGCCCTCCCCAGGGTCCTCCGCCACCCCGACGGGGTGCGGAGCGTGCTCCTGTACCTGTGCGACCGCACGGCGCGGCGGCTGCGGGCCAAGGGGCTCGTGGGGCGGGTCGTCCACTTCGCGCTGCGCGATGCCCAGATGCGCTACCGCGGGGCCCAGCGGGCCCTGGGGGTCCCCACCGACGACGAGGACCGGATCTTCCGGGCAGCGCTCGAGCTGATCGAGGCCCACGGCGGGTTCCCCGAGGAGACAACCCTCGTCGGAGTCCGGGTGGACGACCTTCAGCCGAAGGTCGAGACGCCGTGGCCCCTGTTCCCCCGGGATCGACGGCGGGAGCGGCTGGCCCTAGCGTGCGACCGGATCCGCGACCGGTACGGGGAGGGGGCGCTGAGCTGGGGGTCGGTGTACGCGTGCCGGCTCCTCACCGCCGCCACCGGGGGGATCGGCCGCCAGAAGGAGATCGCCCTCGCTTGCCGGCGGGATGGGATCTAGGCTCGATCCCAGCGGGCGCGGATCCGGGTGGCGAGGTCCACGTAGCCCGTCCGTTCCTCCCTGGGAGCTCCCTCGGCGGAGGGTCGCACGCCTTCCGCCACCACCCGGTCCATCGTCCCCCGCACCTCCTCCGTGAAGAACCGCGACGGTTGGGCGTACCCGTGGGCGCCGGCGAGCTCCCGCCGCCGGTAGTGATAGCGTACGGGCCAGGTCACCACGAGGTGGTCCTTGGCCCGGGTGAGGGCCACGTACGTGAGCCGAAGCTCCTCCTCGAGCTCCTCCGGCGACCCCGCGGCGAGGTCGGAGGGGAGGAACCCGTCCGCGGCGTGGATCACGTACACCGCGTCCCACTCGCACCCCTTGGCGGAGTGGATCGTGGACAGCACGAGCCAGTCGTCGTCCTTGTGGGGAGGGCCGGCAAGGTCCGAGGTCGAGCTCGGGGGGTCGAGCTGCAGCTCGGCGAGGAAGCTTCGGCGGGACCGGTAGCCCGATGCGATCTGCTCCAGGCTCTCCAGGTCGCGAATCCGCGCCTGGGGGTAGTCGTAGAGCCTCTCCACGTACGGCTCGTAGAACCGCCGCACCCGCTCCACCTGGGCGGCCACGGGCAGGCCCTCCCCGAGCTCGGAAAGGAGCCTCCCCAGTCGGGCGAGCTCCTCCCGGGCCGCCGGGGGACCGGGGGAGGTCGCGATCGCCCGGGGGTCGTAGCCCCCCTCGGCGACGTGGGCCAGGGCGCGGGACACGGTGGCCGGCCCCACCCCGTCGAAGAGGCCCAGCACCCGGAACCAGGCGAGCTCGTCCCGGGGGTTCTCCACAACCCGCAGGAACGCCAGCGCATCCTTGACGTGCGCGGTCTCCAAGAACCGGAGCCCCCCGTACTTGTGGAACGGGATCCCCCGCCGGGCGAGCTCGACCTCGAGCGACGCCGAGTGGTGAGCGGCGCGGAACAGGACCGCCTGCCTCCGCAGGGGGATCCCTTCCTCGTACAGGGCGAGGACCCGCTCCACCACGTAGGCGTCCTGGCTCCCCTCGTCGGGGCAGGTGACGAGGAGGGGCTTCGCCCCTCCCGGGCGGCGCGACCACAAGTTCTTCGTGTACCGCTCGTGGGCCTGGGCGATGAGGGCGTTGGCCGTGGCGAGGATGGGCATCGTCGAGCGGTAGTTCTCCTCCAGGGTCACGATCCGCGTCCCCGGGAAGTCGCGGGGGAAGTCGAGGATGTTCCGCACGGTGGCGGCGCGGAAGCTGTAGATGCTCTGCGCGTCGTCGCCCACCGCGGTGACGTTGCTGTTGCCCGTGCGCATCCCGCGGAGGATGGCGGCCTGGACCCGGTTCGTGTCCTGGTACTCGTCCACGAGGATGTGGTCGAAGAGCCCGGACAGGCGCCGGGCGAGATCGGGCACGGCGAGCATCTCCCGCCAGTAGAGGAGGAGATCATCGAAGTCGAGCACGTTCAGTTTCTGTTTGCGCTCGACGTAGCGGCGGAACAGGGTGCGGAGCTCCTCCTCCCAGGGGGCGACCCAGGGGAAGTACCGGGCGAGGACGTCGGGGAGCTCCTCGGACCCGTTGACGACGCGGGAGTAGATCCCAAGGCAGGTCGCCCGGCGGGGGAAGCGCTTGTCCCGGGAGGCGAGGCCGAGGTCGTGGCGGACGAGCCCGATCAGGTTCTCGGCGTCGGCTTGGTCGAGCACGGTGAACTCCGGGCTCAAGCCCACCGCCCCGGCGTAGGTGCGCAGGAGCCGGTTGGCGACGGAGTGGAACGTTCCTCCCCACGCCCGCTCCCGCACCGGGCCGAGCTTGCCGACCACGGCCCCCGCCCGGGACAGCATCTCCTCCGCCGCGCGGCGGGTGAAGGTGAGGAGGAGGATCCGGTCCGGGGGAACGCCCCGGGAGATGAGGTGGGCAACCCGGTAGGCGAGGGTCCGGGTCTTCCCCGTTCCCGCCCCGGCGATGATGAGGAGGGGCCCCTCGCCGTGGGTGACGGCCTCCCGCTGCGCGGGGTTCAGCTCATCGAGCCAGCGGAGGTCTTGGTCCGGCACAGGGTGAGTGTAACGGAGGTCACCCCCGGGCAGTGGGGAGGGTTCCCGGGCGAACCGGGGCTTGGGGTGGGCCTGCCTGGAGTCGAACCAGGGACCTCACGCTTATCAGGCGTGCGCTCTAACCACCTGAGCTACAGACCCGCAGGCCCCGATGTTAGCCGCGTTCGCCTTCCCCCTCAACCGCACGGCCTTCGCGGCTCCTGCCTCGGCAGGAGACGTGGCGGTTGTAACCGCAGGAGGCGAATGCTATGATCGTCGCGCTTCAGAGCGAGCAAGGGGAGCCGATGGCCAAGAACGTGGTTGAGCTGCTCAAGGATGTCCCGTTGTTCTCGTCCTTCAGCGAGAAGCACCTCCAGGCGGTCGTCAAGACGGCGAAGGAGATGGAGTTCGAGCCCGGCAAGCCGATCGTGCGGGAGGGCGATCGGAGCAAGGTCGGATTCTTCCTCATCCTCGATGGCCAGGTCGAGGTGCGCAGGGGGGGGCAGGTCCTCTCGCGGCTCGGCGCCGGTCAGTTCTTCGGGGAGATGGCCGTCCTCGATGGGCAGCCTCGCTCTGCCGATGTGGTCGCCGTGACGCCCACGAAGTGCCTCGTCCTCGCGAGCTGGGACATCCGCGCGCTCATCACGACGTACCCCGATATCGCCCTCGAGCTCATCGGCGAGCTCACCCGCCGCTTGCGCCAGACGAGCATGGCCCTTTCGGAGTAGGCGACGGGCCGCGGTTCCGCCGCACACGTGAGGTCCTCGCTTAGGGGCGCGCCGGGTTCGGCCGGGTCGGGCGCGCGGAGTGAGCGGCTTGCCACCACGAAGGTGGTCCCGTGAGCAGGAGACTCACGGGCTTGGAGTGCGTTGTGCCCCGGGGCGGTGGCTCCCCGGGGAGGACTCGAACCTCCGGCCCGCCGGTTAACAGCCGGCTGCTCTGCCAACTGAGCTACCGGGGAGTACAACGTGATGGTACCCCTTCGGACCGATCGTGCCAAGTCCGGTTTCACCTCAGTAATGGGCGAGCAGCCCGCGGTCCTTGGCGATCCCCTCGAACAGCCGGAACACGCCGATCCCAAGCAGAAGGTAGAACGCGGCGGTCCCGACCAGGGCGAGAAGGTCCCCGAAAGGCAGGGTGAGGAGGGTGTCCCCGTCCGTCATCGCCCGCCCCAGCAGTCGCGTCCCCAGGGAGAGGGGAAGGACCTTGGCCCACGCCGCATCAGCGGGCAGGGCGACCAGGGCCACGAACACGAACTGCAGCACCTGGAAGAACGCCTGGACCCGCTTGTACACCAGGGCCAACCCCGCCATGAGGAACCCGATTCCGTACACCGGCGCCAGGGTGAGGGCGAGGAGGGGGAGGAGCGTCCCCAGGGGGAGCCGGAGGAACTGCCCGGTGGTGACCATCATCAGCCCGAGCAGCGCCGCCACCATGACCAGGCTCGCCAGGAACGACCCAACGATCCACGACAGGCTCACGAACCGGAATCCCACCGGGCACATGTAGAGCTGCTCCAGCGTCCCCTGCTGCGCCTCCCGCATCAGCTCCCAGGAGAGGTCGGAGTAGGCGGCGATGGCGAACGTCCACACCAGGAACCCCACCACCAGCCCCTCCAGGCTCTCCCCGAACAGGTTCACCCCGAGCCCCTGGGCGTAGCGGGCCCCGGCGAACAGAAGGAGGAAGATGAGGTACAGGGTGGCCAAGCCGGAGAGGGTGTTGAATGGGTACCGCTTGAGCTCGATGAAGAACCGCTTGAGCACGGCGAGGAACGTCCACAGGCGCCTCATCGCTCCTCCCGGCGTTCGTCCCGCACGATGCGCAGGAACACGTCCTCGAGGTCCGGCTCGGCTTGGCTGACCCCGTCCACGGCGACGCCGGCCTCGCGCAGGGCGTCCATGAGGCTGTACACGTCCTCCTCCGGCGGAAGCTCGACCTCGAGGGCCCGTTCTGCTTCCAGGAAGCGGACCGCGGACAGGCGCGCCGCAAGCTGCACCCGCGCTCCGTCCGGCAGCCCGTCCCGCAAGCTCACCCGGTACGCTCGGGTCCGGAACAGGGCGAGGAGTTTGGGGACCGAGTCGTCGGCCACCACGCGTCCGCGGGCGAGGATGACCACCCGGGCGCAGGTGTCCTCCACCACTCCCATGTCGTGGGACGAAAGAAGCACCGTCTTGCCGTGAGCGCAGACTAGCTCGCGGATGAGCCCGCGCAGCTCGTGCGAAGTCTCCACGTCCAGGCCCAGCGTCGGTTCGTCGAGGAGGAGAAGAGGGGTCCCCTTCACCAACGCGCAGGCCAGGGCCAGCTTCTGCTTCATCCCCTGGGAGAGGAGGTTCGCCGTGATCCGCCTCTTCTCCTCGAGCGCAAACAGGGCCACGAGCTCCCCCGTGCGCCGGCGGGCCTCCCGGGGAGGAACGCCCTGCAGCCCAGCGAAGAACCGCAGGTTCTCCTCCACCGACAACCGCCAGTACACGTTCCGCGAGCCCTCGAGGAGCGCCGCCACGTGCCGGGCGACCTCGGGCCGGGAGGACGGAACCCCAAACACGGCTGCCTGACCGGAGGTCGCGCGGAGAAGCCCGCACAGGATCTTGATCGCCGTCGTCTTCCCCGCCCCGTTCGCCCCGAGGAGGCCCACGATCTCCCCTTGTCCCACCCGGAACGAGACACCCGCGAGCGCCCGCACCGGCCCCTTGCGGGTCGGGTAGTCCTTCACCAACTCGCTGACGACTATCGCGTCCATGGTCCGCCGGTGAGTGTCGGTTTCGGGAGGCCTGGGTTCAAGGCCCTACTCTTGGTGCGCCAGGAGATCGTTACCAGGCCGAGGGGTTGGTGACGGGGTGGTTGAAAGAAGGCGGTGCTCCTCCTAAGAG
>DSBZ01000244.1 GCA_011057175.1 Candidatus Acetothermia bacterium | reverse complement strand
TTGAGGTACTTCGGGACGGATGGGGTGCGGGGGGTGGCCGGGGTCGAGCTCACCTGCGAGCTCGCGTTCCGGTTGGCCCGGGCGGCGGGTCAGGCGCTCCGGCCCGGGCGGGCCCTCCTCGCCCGGGACACCCGCCTCTCCGGGCCAGCCCTCGCCAGCGCCTGCGCCGCGGGATTGGCCGAGGCGGGGTGCGACGTGGACCTGGCCGGCATCCTCCCCTCGCCGGCGGTCTCCCACCTCCTCCCCCGCTGCGGCTACGGCCTGGGGGTTGTGGTGTCGGCGTCCCACAACCCGCCGCAGGACAACGGGATCAAGTTCTACGGCCCCGAGGGGCTCAAGCTCTCCCCCGAGGGCGAGGAGGGTGTGGAATCGCTCCTCGACGCCTCCCTGGCCGGTGCCCTGGGAACGGTGCGGGACTGGCCGGGAGCGGAGGAAGAGTACGAGGCCGTCCTCCGCGCCGCCGTCCCCGACCTCGCCCTCCACGGGATGAAGGTCGTCCTCGACTGCGCCCATGGGGCGACGGCCCTCCTCGCCCCGCGCCTGCTTTCCGACCTGGGAGCCGACCTCGTCCTCCTCGGGGCCGAGCCCGATGGGGCGCGGATCAATGCGACCGGCGCCGCGGCGATGGAGCCCCTCTCCCGGGAGGTCCCCCTCCGGGGGGCCGAGCTCGGGATCGGCTTCGACGGGGATGGCGACCGAGCGCTGTTCGTGGACGCCCGGGGGACGGTCGTGGAGGGGGACCGGCTCATGGCCGCCCTCGGCCCCCATCTCCTCGCCTGGGGCGAGCTCTCCTCCCCGCGGGTCGTGTTCACCGTGCTTGGGAACATGGGCGCCGAAGCGTACCTTGCCAAGCGGGGGTTCACGGTGGAGCGGGTGCCGGTGGGGGACCGGAACGTGGCGTGGGCGATGCGGGAGCGGGGGATCGACCTCGGGGGGGAGCCCTCCGGACACGTGATCTTCCGCCGCCACGCGGGGACGGGGGACGGGATCCTCACCGCCCTCCTCGTCCTGCGGGCCCTCGTGCGTATGGGGACAGACCTCGCGTCGTTGGTGGCGCCGGTTCCCCTCTACCCCCAGGTGCGGGTCGACGTCCCGGTGGGCGATCGAGGGGCAGCGCTCGCCGACCCAGCCGTTCAGGCAGCGATCCAGAAGGCAAGGGCCCAGCTCGACGGGACGGGGCGGCTCGTGGTCCGGCCGTCGGGGACCCAGCCCGTGGTCCGGATCATGGCCGAGGGCCCGGACGAGCACGCTCTGCGCCCGGTCGTGGCGAAGGTGCTGGACGCTTTGTCAAGGAGGTCCGCGTGTCTGACGGGATGAAGGTGGTCGTGGTCGGTGCGGGGTACGTGGGGCTTACCACAGGATCGGTCTTGGCGGACTTCGGGCACTCGGTAACCTGTGTGGAATCCAACCAGGAGAAACTGCGCCTGCTCTCCTCCGGATCTGTACCGATTCACGAACCGGGGCTGGATGAACTTGTCAAGAAGAACGTTGAGGAAGGCAGGCTCTCGTTCTCAGGGTCCCTGTCCGCGGCATTGGCAGACTGCGATGTTGCTATGATCGCGGTCGGGACACCTTCGTTGCCAGACGGTTCGGCCGACCTGTCGTCTGTATGGTCCGTGGTGGATCAGATCGCATCCAGCGCGACCCGGGAGCTCCTCGTGGTTATGAAGAGCACGGTCCCAGTTGGCACGACTGACGAAGTGGCCCGACGTTTGAACGCTGCCGTGTCGCAAGACCAGGGCCTCACCGGAGGTGTGGCGACTCCAGGCATGGGTCAGGGAACGGCGCCTCGGTTCCACGTGGCCTCCTGTCCGGAGTTCCTCCGCGAGGGAAAGGCCCTAATAGACCTTGTCCATCCCGACCGGATCGTGGTCGGCTGTGACAGTAACAGGGCGGCACAACTTCTGCGCCAGCTGTTCGCCCCGATCGATGCCCCCGTGTTGATCGTCGATCGCCGGAGTGCGGAGATGATCAAATACGCCTCGAATGCTTTCCTGGCCACAAAGATCTCGTTCATCAACGAAGTGGCCACGTTGTGCGAGCTTCTGGGAGCTGACGTGCATGCTGTCGCGCAGGGCATGGGGCTGGACAGCCGCATCGGGCAGAAGTTCCTGCAGGCGGGCGTAGGGTATGGGGGCTCGTGCTTCCCCAAGGATACGCGCGCTCTACTGCACATGGCCAAGCAGGCGGGTTACGACTTCCGCATCGTCCGATCGACGATAGAGGTAAACGAGCGCCTGCCCTTGCGGGTCATCGAGAAGCTCGAGGGTTTCCTGGGATCTCTCTCGGGTAGGCGAATCGCCCTGCTTGGCCTTGCGTTCAAGCCAGAGACCGATGATGTGAGAGAGGCGCCCGCGATCTTCGTCTCGCGGCACCTGCTCGAGCGGGGTGCCTCTGTGGTCGGCTATGATCCTGTCGCTTCGGGCACGTTCCATGCTGAGGTCCCCCGGGTGGAGATTGCCGCGAATGCTCACCAGGCCCTGCAGGACGCGGATGCCCTCGTCCTGATGACAGAGTGGGACGAGTTCAGGAGTCTGGATCTAGAGGAGGCACGACGGTTGATGAAGACCCCGATCATCGTAGATGGGAGAAACCTGTTCGACCCGAGTGCGGCTCGGAAGGCAGGGTTTCGGTACACTGGCTTTGGCCGAGGGGCGGATAGGGACAAGGAGGGGCGATGACAGTCCGTGCTGCTGTGATTGGGTTGGGCTACTGGGGGCCCAACATTGCGCGGAATCTCAGCCAACTGGAGGGCGCGGAGCTAGCCGAGGTTTGCGATGTGGACCCGAAGCGTCTAGAGGTGGCAGCCAGCCGATGGCCTCACGCGCGACGGTCTCAGAATCCGGTTGTTGTGTTCGCCAATCCTGACATCGACGCGGTGGCCATCACCACACCCGCGAGCAGCCACTTCGCTCTGGCCAAGGCGGCGCTCGAGCACGAGAAACACGTCTTCGTCGAGAAACCTCTTGCGCTCACCTCGAGCGAGGCCGAGGAGCTGGTCGAACTGGCGCGCGCCCGTGGCCGGGTTCTGATGGTAGACCACACCTTCGACTACCACCCTGCAGTCCAGCACATGGAGATGTTGATCCGTTCTGGGGGGGTTGGGCAGGTGCATTACATCTCGTCGCAGCGGCTCAGCCTGGGGATTGTGAGACAGGACGTCAATGCCCTCTGGAACCTGGCGCCGCACGATGTATCCATCCTTCTGCGTCTGCTGGGAGAGGAGCCAGCCGAGATCACCGCAACTGGTGGAGCCTATCTTCAACCCGGGATCGAGGATGTCGTGTTCATCACCCTGCGGTTCCCGAGCGGGGCGATTGGCCACGTGCATGTGAGCTGGCTTGACCCCCGCAAGGTTCGCCTGGTCACGGTGGTTGGAAGCAAGAAGATGGCCGTCTTTGACGATGTCACATCGGAGGAACGGCTCAAGCTGTACGACAAGGGATTCGACCGTCCCGAGAGGTATGAGAGCTACGGCGAGTTTCTCACACTTCGCAGTGGAGAGGTTGTGGCGCCGAGGATCCCCAGCCAGGAGCCGCTTCGCCTTGCGTGCGCCGACTTCGTGAAGGCCATCCAGACCGGAAGTTTCCCCAGGAGCGACGGAGAGGCCGGCCTCAGGGTCGTGCGCGTGCTTGAGGCAGCGCAGGCTGCTCTGCGAGGGCGGGCAGGATGATTGCAGCAACCGCCAGGATTTACGAGGGCGTGGTGTTCCAAGACGACCCCGACATAGGCGAGTACGTCCTTGTGGGCGTGCCGCCCAAAGGGCGACTGTCCCCGGCAAGTCCGACTCGTGTCGGTAGAGGAGCGATATTGCGCTCCCATACCGTCATCTACTCAGGCAACCGGATCGGGGACTTCTTCCAGACAGGCCACGGTGTCGTTGTCCGCGAGGACAACGAGATCGGGCACTACGTTAGCATCGGCACCCACTCATGTGTCGAGCACTACGTGCGTATAGCAGATCGAGTCAGGATTCACTCGCATGCGTTTATCCCCGAGTTCAGTGAGCTGGGTGAGGGGGCATGGATCGGCCCCTGCGTGGTCTTGACAAACGCGAGATTCCCGCTTGGCCACCAGGCGAAGGAGCGACTCGAGGGACCACGGATCGGCGCCGGAGCGAAGATCGGCGCGAACTCTACCATCCTGCCCGGGGTGAGGATTGGAGAAGGCGCTCTAGTCGGGGCTGGAGCGGTGGTGACCAGGGATGTACCGAGTGGAGCGGTCGTTCTGGGGAATCCAGCCCGGGTGGTGAAGAGGGTGAGCGAACTCCGCTACCCTGGGGATCCAACGGTCCGTCCGTATCTAAACGGGGGTGAAGCGTGAGCGTGGAAGGGAAGGAAGAGAACCAGGTACCGCTCGTGGACCTTCGGGCGCAGTACCAGAGCATTCGCGAGGAGATCGACGCAGCGATCCGCGGAGTCCTGAACCGGGCCCGGTTCATCGGTGGAGAGCCCGTACGGCGGTTCGAGGAGCGGTTTGCAGCGTTCTGCGAAGCGAAGTCTGCGGTCGGGGTGGGCAATGGGACCGATGCGCTGTTCCTGGCACTGAAAGCGCTTGGGGTGGGTCGAGGGGACGAAGTGGTTGTTCCCGCGTTCACGTTCATTGCAACGTCGGAAGCTGTCACAGCCACGGGGGCACGTCCGCTGTTTGCTGACGTTCAGCGGGACACAGGCAACCTCGACCCGGAAGCGTTCAGGTCAGCGATCACCCCGCGCACCAAGGCGGTCATCCCCGTGCATCTGTACGGCCGCCCGGCGAACATGAGCTCAATCCTGGATATCGCAGACCGACACGGCATCGCAGTAGTCGAGGACGCCGCGCAGGCGCATGGAGCGCGCGACGACGGCCGCCGGGTGGGCAGCATCGGGACACTGGCGTGCTTCAGCTTCTACCCGGGCAAGAACTTGGGTGCCTACGGAGATGCGGGCGCTGTCGTGACAAATGACGACGCACTGGCGAAGAAGGCGCGGATCTTGCGCGACCACGGGCGGACCGAGAAGTACGTGCACAGGATCGAAGGGTACAACAGCCGGTTGGATACGCTTCAGGCGGCGATTCTCAATGTGAAGCTTGGCCATCTCGAGGAGTGGAATCGCCGACGCGAGCAGGTTGCCGCAAGATACAGAGATCTCCTGTCGGATGTGGAGGGAGTGCGAATGCTCGCGCCAGCCGCGGAGAAGGAGCACGTATACCACCTTTTCGTTGTCTGTGTCAAGAACCGCGACGAGGTTCTCAGGCGATTGGCTGATCGGGGGATCTCTGCAGGAGTGCATTACCCACTCCCACTTCACCTCCAACCAGCCTACAGAAGCTTTGGGCACAAGGCAGGGGAGTTCCCGGTTGCTGAGGAGCTTGCCTCCGAGGTTCTCTCACTTCCGATGTACCCCGAGCTGACCGAGGTTCAGCAGGACTACGTCGTCCAAGAACTGCGCATGCTCATCGACCAGCGGGTATAAGGAGGCGGATCCTGTTGGTAGAATATGCCCTGCACAACTACGAGGTCGCACCTTGGGCGGCGCGCGGCGTGACGCCCTGCGCGAGGACCTCAAGGCGCAGGGGATCGGGACCGAGGTGTACTATCCGCTTCCGCTCCACCTGCAGCAGTGCTTCGCGCACCTGGGGTACAAGCCGGGCGATCTCCCTGTGTGCGAGCCAAGAGGCCCTCTCCCTCCCCATGTTCCCTGAGCTCACCCACGATGAGCAGACGTACGTCGCCGAGTCCATCCGATCCTTCTTCAGCCCAACCACCCGACCATGACAACCGGACTCCCAACTCCCAACCTCGGACCACGGACCACGGACTCTGGACCACGCACCAGGGCCCATCGGCTCCCGACTCCGGACTCCGCACCCCTGACCATGGATCACAGACCATGGACCATGGACCACGGACCATGAAGCTAGCCAACATCGTCGGCGCCCGCCCCCAGTTCATCAAGCTCGCCCCGCATGCCGACAGGGATTGGCAAATCTTCGTGAGATGAGGCTTCGCGGCTCATTGCAGCCCTTGCGACGGTTCATCCCGGGAGGGAGATTCGGGCGAAGTGTCACAGTACTTGCCGGAGGGGCCGCTTTCGGGCAGGGGATCACGGTTCTCGTATCCCCAGTTCTCACCCGCCTCTACACACCAGATGACTTCGGGGTCTTCGGCGTCTACGCTTCGATCCTCGGGATCGTAACGGTTGTGGCCTCGCTGCGGTACGAGTACGCCATTCCGCTACCGGAAGAAGATGGCGTGGCGGCAAATATCGTCGCCCTGTGCTTTGTTGTCCTTCTGGGGATGACCGGGCTCATCTCCGTGGCCATAGGCTTCACGGGAAGGCAACTCGTTTCCTGGGCCAATGCCCCCGAACTGGGCCCGTACCTCTGGCTCTTTCCTCTGGGCATACTTGGCGCCGGAACCTACCAGATTCTCAACTACTGGGCAGTGCGCAAGCGCGACTTCCCCCGGATTTCCCGGACGCGCATTAGCCGAGGAGTAGGTCGTGCCGTGGTTCAGGTGGGAGCGGGAGCCTTGACCGGAGGAGCGCTGGGCCTTCTGCTTGGCCAGCTGACAGGAGAGACCGCAGGCAGTGCCTCGTTGGGGTTATCTGCTTGGAAGAGAGACCGTGCAGCGTTGTCCGCCGTGGGCCTCGCGCCCATGAGGCAAGCTGCTAGGCGCTTTCGTCGGTTTCCTCTCCTCTTAAGTTGGGCGGGTCTCCTCGATGCGCTCGGCCTGCAGTTGCCGCAGCTCCTGCTTGCTGCTTTCTACGGAGCTGAGGTCGCGGGGTGGTTCGCCCTGGGGCAGAGGGCAATAGCGGCTCCACTGAACATCGTTGTGGACTCAGTTGCACAGGTGTTCTTTGGGGAAGCAGCGCAGATGTCCCGCGACCAACCAAGGGCCGTCAAGCGCCTCTTCTTCCGTCTTGCGAAGCGGCTCGCCGTACTGGGGGGACTTCCGGTAGCTGTGATCTGTGCGCTTGCGCCATGGCTCTTCGGCGCAGTCTTTGGGCCGGGGTGGGTGCCTGCCGGGCGGTACGTACAGGTCATGGGGCTGATGTTCGCAGTCCGCTTCGCCGTCATACCGCTGGCCCATACGCTCAACGTCCTGGAACGCCAGGACCTGTACCTGGCTTGGGATGGGCTGCGTCTCGTGCTCGTAGTGGCAGCCCTGCTGGCAGCCAGGTTCGCCAACCTGCCGGACGTCCTAGCTGTTGGAGCCTACGCCGCGGCGATGCTGGTTTCCTACCTGGCGCTGTTCGGCTTCGCAATGCGCGCGCTGAGGTACCATCACATGCGGCATACGGAGGCACCGAGATGACCGCCCCCGACCGAGCTTCAGCGCGCCGTCCGCTTTGGCACCTCATCGGCTGCGCTGGGGAGTGGTTGTTTGTGCTGTTCCTGTTCGCAGGCTACTACAAGGCAGACCCCAGGTTCGCTTCTGTCCAAGCGCGTGTTGATATCACTGTTCTGTTCGCCCTCCTGTCGTTCAGCGTGCTGGCCTGTCGGTTTGCCAGAGGAAGGCTCTGGCGAAGAGTCCCGCGCGCTTCTGTTCGGATGCTACTGCTGTTCATACTCCTCTGCATGTGCCTGCTGGGGGGGGTACTCCATCCGGGGATCACGGGATACGGCTTCGACAAGGCGGTGCGGTTCGTCGTGCTCACAGGTTGGGCTGTCTGGGGGGCAGCGTTGGTCATCACGGACCAGCCCTCTCTGAAGCGCTTCACGTGGGCAGTTGCTGCGGTGGGCACTGCAATGGCGATCGACGCCCTTGTTGGGACGGGTACCGCCGGAGCCGCCTGGTTCGTCACGGCGTTCGGAAGCAACTACATTGCACTGGCGAGAGCCACAGGACTCGGACTGATCACCGTGGTCACGTTTCTTCTTCCGCTGACACGTCGACACCCCGCGAAGGTTGTCCTCCTAGGGATGATAGGCGTTCAGCTGCTAGCGGCTGCGAGGGCGGGGGCCCGCGGGCCTGTCGCTGCCTTGGCGCTGGCCCTCCTTCTGTTCGTCTTCACCGGCTTCCAACTGCTTCCAGTGCTTCGGGTTGAGCGTTTCACGCTCCGTTTCTGCACGGCAGCACTAGCGGTCGTTTTCGTCGTGGGAGGCATCCTGCAGAGGATCGCCAACACCCTTGTGCAGAGGATGCTTGTTCTGGTCTCTGAAGGTGGCATCTCAGCGCTAACACGACTGGAGTACTTCAGCGCCGCGATGACTCTCTGGGCGACTTCGCCTCTTTGGGGCGTCGGGACCGGTGCCTTTGCTCTCTCGCAAGGAGCGTTCGGAGGCCGGCTCTACCCGCACAACATCGTCCTGGAGCTCGGCACAGAGACCGGGCTAATTGGGGCGGGCGTCTTCGCAGCCATGATATGGGTGGCGTTCGAGCGGGGCCTTCACTTCCTTCGTCGCAGTAGGGCAGGGGACCGGTTTCTCGCCAGGTACCTCCTTGTGGCTACGGCATTCCTGCTGTTCAACGCGCTTGTCTCAGGCGACATCAACGATAACAGGATGCTGTTTGTGTTCCTGGCTCTGCTGAGCGGTTCTGGTCGTTTCCTGACGACGCTTATGCCTGCCAGGAACCTGGAGCCTACAATCCGCGTGATGTCAGTCAGATCCTGCGCCCAAGAGAGGAGGTTCCGCGATGAGGTTTGACGGCACGGCCAAGGAAAGACGAACCCTTCCTGCCACAGGATTACGGCTGATAGGTTTCCTGTTCGCCGCTGGTTGTCTAGTGCTCTTGGCAGCCTGCAGTAGAGCCCTCGACACAGCCCCGCAGGTCGCGGCGCACGCTGACCCCGTGCAGGTATACGATGGTCTACTTGCCGCCGTGTCGTCCGGAGAGGACTTGCTCTACCACGATAACCTGACGGGCCGCATCGTGTGGAACCAAGCTCAGTTCATGGAGTCCCTCATCAACATGTTCGAGTTGACCGGCGACACCCGCTACATTGAGATTTTCGCAAGGCATGCGGACCACGTCATGCGGACACGCGACGATCACGCAGGCAGACCGGACAGCTTTGGAGAGCTGAGAAAGGGCTGGCAGACGGGAGGGTACTACACTTTGGGTCTTCCCCTGGTACTCCCGGATGAAGACGGCCAGCCGGCTCTCGAGGTCCAGGGGGTTCGCCGGGCAGGGAACAACCACACGACGGTGGAAGTACCCACCGAGGGAAACGCGCGATTCACGGTGGTCATCCGAAACGACTTCCGACGGTCGGAGCCGGTGGTGGAACGATTCGACAATCTATCTCTTGATACCGTTGAGGGGGTTGTGAACGCTCAGTTGTGCCCGGAGAGTTGGATTCGTGTGCGGGTCCTCGGTACCTCGCCGCCGGCTCCGGGGATCTATCACCTCTCGCAAACCTACACCGTTGTGCTGCACGAGCTCCACACGCCGATCATTGCGGTACCCTTCCTCAGGTTCGCTGACTTGGTCTTTCGGACGTCCGGTCTTGACGAGTACCGAGAGACTGCCATCGCATACGTCAAGGCCATGGAGGAAAGCCTCGCGGATTACGCCGCCTCTTGGAGGGAAGACGAGGAGGGCGCATTCCTCATCTTCGAGCCATCGGGCGCCTTCTGGTGCAGCGGCTTCCCGGTTCCCTACAATGGGCTTTCGGCGAACGGTCGACTTCTCCTCTGGTTATGGCGGACATCTGGGAAGCAAGAGTACCTGAACATGGCAGTTGCCGTTGCCAGGAAGGTCCGAGCTGGCCTAACGTTCCTGGCTGACGGAACGCTGACCATGCCTTATTGGATCGTGGGCAGTCCCCAGTACG
>DSBZ01000092.1 GCA_011057175.1 Candidatus Acetothermia bacterium | reverse complement strand
GCCCCCGTCTCCGACCCCCGCCAGCCCGATTCTCTTCCACCGCCCCTGGCCCGCGCCGTCGTGGGTCACCCTCGAACGGTCGATGACCCGCAGGCGGTGCACTTCGCCACCCGCCTCTACGCCGACCTGGCCGAGGAGGAGCGCCTGGCCCGTCTGAGCGCCCTGCTCCCGTTCTACCAGACGTTGCCCGAGGCCTTCGCTGGCCGCATGGGGTACATGGTCCGCGACGATGTGAGGGCGTGCCAGGCCTTGGGCAGACAGCCGGACGCGGAACTTGCAGCCTCGGCACAGGACTAGTGCCGTGCCCGAGCGGCGGCGGAAGATTGTGTGGTTAGCCGGTAGTGGCTGGAGACGAAAAGCGCTGCCCGTGAATGGGGACGTAGTGGCTCTGTTCCGCGATGGACGGTGACACTCCCGAACCAGAGATCCTAGATCGAGGCCGTGTCTCGTCCAACTGGTCTCCTCCGGGTACGCTTCCGGTGATGAAGGCCTGCATCCTGACCTGGGGCTGTCAGCAGAACGAGCACCGCAGCGAGGAGATCGCCGGCGTCCTCGCCCAGGCCGGGTATGCCCTCGTGGACACGCCCGAAGAGGCAGACGTGGTCCTCCTCAACACGTGCATGGTCCGCCAGCGCTCCGAAGACAAGGTCCTGGGCAGGGTGGGGGAGCTCCAGCGCCTCCGCCGCTCCCGCCCCCTCCTCATCGGGATCGGCGGCTGCATCCCCCAGGGCCGGGGGGAGAGGATCCTCGACCTCGTTCCGGGCGCGGACTTCGCGTTCGGCACCGCTGGGCTCGCCCAACTCCCCACCCTCATCGCCCGGGCAAGCTGCGGGGAGCGGTTCGCCTGCCTCCCCACCCCCAACGGCCTCGAGCGCCTGCCCGTCCTCCGCCGGAGCCCGTTCCAGGCCTACGTCACGGTCGCCGAGGGCTGCTCCCACGCCTGCGCCTACTGCGTCGTCCCCCGCGTCCGGGGGCCTTTGCGCTCGCGCCCGATGCCCGAAGTGCTTGTGGAACTCCGGGACCTCGCGCGCTCCGGCTACCGGGAGGTGACCCTTCTCGGCCAGAACGTGGACGCCTACGGCCGCGACCTCGGCGATGGGACGACCTTCGCCCGGCTGCTGGGCGAGGCGGCGAAGATCCCCATCCCCCGGATTCGGTTCACGACCTCTCATCCGGCGTACATGACGGACGAGGCCATCGCCGCCCTCGCCCAGGGCGGGAACCTCTGTCCCCACGTCCACCTTGCCGTCCAGTCGGGGAGCGACCGGATCCTTGCCGCGATGGGGCGCGGCTACACCCGGGAGGAGTTCCTTGCCCTCGTCCGCCGCCTGCGGGGGGCGATCCCGGAGGTGAACGTCACCACGGACGTCATCGTCGGGTTCCCCGGGGAGACGGAGGAGGACTTCGCCCAGACGCTGTCCCTCCTGGAGGAGGTCTCGTTCGGGACCGTATTCGCCGCGATGTACTCCCCCCGCCCGGGGACCCGGGCCGCGGAGATGCCGGACGACGTCCCTCCCCAGGAGAAGGGGCAGCGCCTGGCCGCCGTCCTGGACGCGAGCCGGCGGATCGCCCTCCGCCTGCACGAGGCCCGGATCGGGACCACGGTCGAGGTCCTGGTGGAGGGGTTCCTCCCCGCCAAGGGGCGCCTCGTGGGCAGGACCCGTGATTTCCGCACCGTGCTCTTCCCCGGCGGTCCCGCTATGATCGGGCGATGGGCGATGGTGACGATCGAGGAAGCGGCAGCGGGGGCGCTCCACGGGCGGGTGGTGGGATGATCCTCACCGTCACCCTCAACCCGACCCTCGACAAGTTCTACTGGGTGGACGAGCTCCCTCTTTGCCTCGATCAGCCGGAGGAAGCGATCCTCATCCGATCGGAGAGGTCGCTCATGTCCGCGGGGGGGAAGGGGATCAACGTGTCCACGTTCCTCGCCTGCCACGGCGCGGAGACGATCGCCCTTGGGTTCCTCGCCGGGCACACGGGCCAGATCGTCCTCCAGGACCTCCTTGCCCACGGGGTGACGGCGAACTTCGTGTGGATCCCCGGAGAGACCCGAACCAACGTCACCGTGATCGCCCGCGGGCGGGAATACCACCCGCTGCTCATCCACGAGGAGGGCCCGCCCGTCCCCGAGGAGGCGCTGCGGATCTTCCTCCGCAAGTACGAGCGGATGGTCCGGTGCGCGGAGTACGTGGTGTTGGGGGGGGCCGTCCCGTCGGGATGCCCTCCCGACTGCTACCGCACCCTCGTCCGCATCGCCCGCACCGCCGGGGCCCGCGTGGTCGTCCACGCTGGCGGGGAGCCCCTCGTGCGCGCGATCGAGGAGGGCCCGTTCCTCGTGAAGCCCGATGTCCGCGCGGAGCTCCAATTGGGGGACATGCCGGTGAGCACGGCCCAGCAGATCGTGCGCGCCGGCAAGAAGGTCGTGGGCCAGGGGGTCGGGGCGTGCCTCATCTCCCACCATGTCACGGGCGACATCCTCGTCACGGGCGATGGGGTGTGGGAGCTCGAGGCGCGGGTGCCGCTCTCCACGTTCAAGAACCTCGTCGGCGCCGACGACGCGCTCGTCGGGGGGCTCCTCGTGGCGCTCCTCCGCGGCGAGGAGTTGGTGGAGGCGGCCCGGTACGGGATGGCGGCGGCGATGGCCTCGGCGGAGGTCGAGGAGAAGCTCTGTCTGGATGAGAGCGCAATCCGTCGCGAGCTGGCGCACGTGGTCGTCCGGCGAGGGGGGGCGGGATGAAGGCCCACGAGGTCATGCGCCGCGACCTCACCTCGGTGGAGCTTGACACCACGGTGGACCACGTCATCTACCTCCTCCATCAGTCCGGCCTCGCCTCGCTGCCGGTCGTCGACGAGGACGGGCGGGTGGTGGGGATCATCTCGGAGCGCGACCTGATCCGGGCCCTGTTGCCGGGGTACGTGGACATGCTTGAGTCATCAGCGTTCCTCCCCAGCCTCGACCAGCTGGGCCGCAAGCTCCACGAGATCGGGAGGAAACCGATCGCGGAGTTCATGGTGCGTGAGGTGATCGCCGCCCGCCCCGACGACAGCGACCTCCACCTCGCCGACCTCATGATCCGCAAGGGCCTGAAGCAGATCCCGGTGTTGGACGACGAGAACCGGCTGGTGGGGGTGGTGCGCAGGATCGACCTCCTCCACCGCCTCCGGCGGTGAGCTTCGATTTCGTTGCCCTCGCCGTGGCGGGGGAGACGGTGGGCGCGACCCGGTTTCGCGACGGGAAGATCGCTGAACGGATCTCGGTTCCTGTGGCGGAAGGCCGTGAGGATGTGCTGTCTCGGTTCGGGGGCCTCCCCCTCGTTGTCCACGACCTCGCTTCCCTGCGGGCCGTCCCCGGCTTGGGAACCGCACGGTGGGTGGACACGCAACCGCTGGCATGGGCGGTGTGGCCGAAGGAACCGGACGCGACGCTCCCCGCCCTCGCGCGCCGCCTCGGGATCCCCTTGACCGACGACGCCGTCGGGCGGGCCGAGGCGACCGGGCTGCTCTTCCTCCGCCTCCTTGCGGCGGCGGGGGAGCTCCCCCCCGATGCCCGCGCGCTCCTCGCCGACCTCCTCCCTGACCTGGGTTGGATCGGTCCTCCTCCCGCTCCGCGGGGGCGGAGGAGGATCGTCGCTGTTCCCCCCACGGTGGACGCGGCGTTCGAGCTCTTGACCTCCGCTGGCCTCCTCGCGCGGCGGGAGGGGCAGCTTGCCTACGCCCACGCCGTGGCGGAGGCCCACCGCGGAGGGGAGATCCACCTCCTCGAGGCCGGCCCGGGCACGGGGAAGACGATCGGGTACCTCGTCCCGCTCCTCCTGTCCCTCGCGGCGGGGAAGGGGCGGGCCGTGGTGGCCACCCGCACCCGCGCGCTTCAAGAACAGCTTTGGCGCCGCGATCTCCCGCTTCTCCGCGAGCGGCTGGGGGTGGACCTCCCGTGTGCGCTCCTCAAGGGCCGCGACAACTACCTCTGCCTGAGGCGCCTGGAGGAGGTGCGGCACCAGCTCGTCGGTCGGGAACTGCTCATCCCGCTCCTCGTCTGGGCGGCACGCACGGCGACAGGGGACCTCGACGAGCTGGCAGGGCTGCGGGCGGTCCCCGCCGGCCAGGAGGTCCTCCGCAGTCTCCCCGACCTCCCCTACCGCTGCGGGGGGTGGACGTGCCCGTTCTGGGAACGGTGCCCGTCGCGGCGGGCCCGAGATCGAGCCCGGACGGCCCGCCTCGTGGTCGTCAACCACGCCCTGCTCGGGGCCGACCTCGCCAGCGGCGGGGCGATCCTCGGTCCGTACGGCTTCCTCGTCGTGGACGAGGCCCATGCTCTCCCGACCGCGCTGCGCGATGCCCTGAGCGTTTCCCTCTCCCCGCCGGTGATCCCGCGCCTCCTGGGGGAGCTCCGGCGGGGCGCGACCGGCCTCCTCGCCGCGTGGGGGAAAAGCGCGGATGTGGAGCGGGTAGCGGAGCTTTGGGAGCGGGCCGCGGTCGCCCACCGCCAGTTCTGGGCCGCGGCCGGGGCGGCCCTTCCCCGGGAGATCGCCCGCTACGGGAGGGAGGACGTCGCGCCCCTCCTCCCTACGGGGATGCTCCTCGCCGAGGCGCTCGACGACCTCGCCGACGCGACTTCGGACCTCGCCCGCGATCTCCCGGACGAGGACGCCGCCCAGGCCCGCGGCCTGGGGAGCGAGATCCGGCGCGGGGCGTCCTTGGTGGGGCATCTCCTCCGCCCTGAGGGGGAGGGAACCGTGTTCTGGTACGCGCGGGATGGGCATGTCCTCACGCTGACGGCGTCTCCCGTGGACATCGGCGACCACCTCGCCGCGGCCCTGTGGCCGAACCTGAAGGGGGGGGTCCTCACCTCGGCCACCCTCTCCATGGGGGATGATGGGAGGGCCCTCGCCCGCGAGCTCGGGCTCGATCCGCCCCCTCCGTTCCGGGCATGGCCCTCACCCTTCCCCTACGAGCGCGTGGGGGCGTTCGTCCTCCGCTACCTCCCCCACCCCGACGACCCGCGGTTCCCGGCGGCCGTCGCTGCCACGCTGCGCCAGGTGCTTGACGTGGTGCCCCGGCGGGCGCTCGCCCTGTTCACCTCCCGCCGCCTCCTCGACGCCACCGTGGCCCACCTCGCGGGGACGCCCCACCTCGTCCAGCGCCGGGATGGGGAGCGCGAGCAGCTCCTCGCGCGGTTCCGGAACCACCCCCCGCCGGTGGCCCTCCTCGGGCTGGACACGCTCTGGGAGGGGATCGACCTTCCGGGCGAGGAGCTGGAGATCCTCCTCGTGGTGCGCCTGCCGTTCCCCGTGCCCACCGCCCCCCTGGTCGAGGCCCAGTCCGAGCGGATCGCTGCTCGGGGAGGAAGCCCATTTGAGGAGCTGTTCCTGCCGCGGGCGGTGCTTCGGCTGCGGCAAGGGGTGGGGCGGCTCGTGCGCACCCCCGCCGACCGGGGGGCGCTCCTCCTCGCCGATCCACGCCTCGCCACCCAGCCGTATGGGAACGTATTCCTCCACGCGCTCCCCGTTCCGGCGCAGCCGATCGACGATCCTGATCGGTTGGCCGTTGCCTTGGCAACCCTCTTCCGCTAACCTTGGGCCCATCATGCCCTATGTCCGTTGGAGCCGGTATTTCCTCCCCACCTGGAAGGAGGAGCCCGCCGAGGCCGACCTCCCCAGCCACAAGCTGATGCTGCGGGCCGGGTTGATCCGCCCCCTCGCCGCGGGGATCTACACCTACCTGCCCTTCGGGTGGCGCGCGTTGCGCAAGGTGGAGGCAATCGTGCGCGAGGAGATGGACACCATCGGCGGCGCCGAGCTCCACATGCCCATCGTCCACCCGGCGGAGCTGTGGGCGAGGACGGGGCGGCTGGAGGACTTCGGCCCCCAGCTCGTGCGGTTCGCGGACCGAGCGGGACGGGAGATGGTCCTTGGGCCGACCCACGAGGAGGTCGTGACCGACCTCGCCCGGCGCGAGATCCAGTCCTGGCGGCAGCTCCCTCTGATGCTCTATCAAATCCAAACCAAGTTCCGCGACGAGCCCCGCGCGCGGGGGGGCCTCGTTCGGGTCCGCGAATTCACGATGAAGGACGGGTACAGCTTCCACGAGGACGCATCCGATCTCGACCGTTACTACCCCGAGGTGTACCGCGCCTACGAGCGGATCTTCCGCCGGTGCGGGCTCGCCACCGTCGCCGTGGAGGCCGATCCAGGCCTCATGGGGGGATCGGGATCCCACGAGTTCATGCTCATGAGCGACCAAGGCGAGGACACGTTCGTCCAGTGCCCCGGGTGCGGGTACGCCGCGAACCGGGAAGGGGCGGTTGCGGTCAAGAGCTCAGACCCCGACGAGGGGCTGCGCCCGGTGGAGGAGGTGGCGACCCCCGGCTGCTACACGATCGAGGCGGTGGCGGGGTTCCTCGGGGTTCCCACGCGCAAGACGGCCAAGGCCGTGTTCTTCCGGGCCGGGGCCAGGGTCGTGTTCGTCGTGATCCGCGGCGACCTCGAGGTGAACGAGGCCAAGCTCGCCCGCCTCCTCGGCACGGCGGAGCTCGCCCCCGCTTCGGAGGAGGAGATCGCCGCCATCGGCGCAGTGCCGGGATACGCGTCCCCGATCGGTATCTCCGCCCGCGGGGCGATGATCGTGGTCGATGACTCGATCCCGCAGGCCCGCAACCTCGTGGCGGGCGCGAACAAGGAGGGGTTCCACCTCCGGAACGTGAACTTCCCCCGCGACTTTCAGGCCTCGCTCGTCGGCGACATCGCCCTCGCCCGCGATGGGGACCCCTGCGTCCGCTGCGGGGCTCCTCTCCGCGTCCGGCGGGGGATCGAGCTCGGACACATCTTCAAGCTCGGGACGAAGTACTCCCAGGCGCTCGGGGCGACGTTCCTCGACCGGGATGGCCAGGCGCGGCCTCTCGTCATGGGTTGCTACGGGATCGGGATCGGCCGGCTCCTGGCGGCGGTGATCGAGGCCCACCACGACGAGGAGGGGATCGTGTGGCCGGCATCGGTGGCCCCGTTCCACGTCCTGGTGACGGCCCTCAACCCCGAGGGGGATCAGCACCTCGCGCTCGCCACCTCGATCGCCGCCCGCCTCGCCCAGCACGGCCTTGACGTCCTCCTCGATGACCGGAAGCGGAGCCCGGGGGAGAAGTTCCACGACGCCAAACTCGTGGGGATCCCCGTGCTCGCCGCGGTCGGCCCCCGCAGCCTGCGCCGGGGCCAAGTAGAGCTCGAGCGGCGGTGCGATGGCGTTCGGGATGTCGTTTCCGCCGATCTGGCTGCGATCGAACGCGCCGTGGGCGATCTCCTCCGCGCCGCGAGCGGTTGAAACGTTCCCAACCCCTCGCTATACTGATCGCTGCCAGGTCAAGGTACCCGATGAAGGTCTCGGCCATTATCCCGGCTTTCAACGAAGCGGAACGGATCGCGGCTGTGCTCCAACCCCTCCTCTCTTGCCCTGCCGTGGACGAGGTCGTCGTCGTGGACGATGGGTCCACCGATGCGACCGCCGAGGTGGCGGCGAAGTTCCGGGTGCGCGTGGTGCGCCTCCCGGAGAACCGTGGCAAGGCGGCGGCGATGGCGGCCGGGGTGGAGGCAGCCCGGGGAGATGTGCTCCTGTTCCTCGATGCCGACCTCACGGGGCTGACCCCGTCCCATGTCGCGGACCTGGTCCAGGCCTACCAGGCTGGGGACGCGGACGTGGCGATCGGGGTGTTCCGGAACGGTCGGCTCGGGACGGATCTCTCGCAGCGGATCGCGCCGTTCCTGTCCGGGCAGCGGGTGATGTCCCGTGCCCACTGGGAACGGGCGCGCGGTGCGGTGGAGGACACCGAGTTCGGCATCGAAACGGCGCTCGCGCGTCTGGCGCTGAAGGAAGGATGGCGCAAGAAGAAGGTCGAGCTATTCGGGGTGAGCCACGTCCGCAAGGAGGAGAAACGTGGATTTTGGCTGGGTTTCACGGATCGGATGGCCATGTACTGGGACGTGGCCCGTTCGTTTTTCCGCAAGCTGTGAGGGCGAAAGGATCCCTGGCGTCCGGAAGCAGTACGAACCGATCGAGAGGTGATGTTCCATGGAGATGAGCGAGGTCCGCGCGCTGGATTCGGAGAAACTGGCGGGGCTGGCTCAGACCCTCGGGGTCAACGGCAGTGGGGATCTTTCCTCCGTCGAGCTCGAGTTGGCGGTGATGCGCGTTCTCGCCGGGCGGCAGGAGCTATCCGTGGAAGGGGTCCTCGAGATCATGCCCGATGGCTACGGGTTCCTCCGCGACCGGTCCTGCCTCCCCAGCCGGTACGACGTGTACGTGTCCCCGTCCCAGATCAAGCGGTTCGCGCTCAAGGATGGGGACCTCGTGCGCGGGCCGGTCCGCCATCCGCGGGAGGGCGAGCGGTACTTCGCCCTTCTCAAGGTGGACCAGGTCAGTGGGATGGATCCCGAGCGGGCCCGGAAACGGCTGGACTTCCAGCAGCTGACCCCGCTTCACCCCAACGAGCACCTCGTCCTCGAGCACGACCCGGATGAGCCCTCGACGCGGATGATCGACCTCTTCTCCCCGATTGGGAAGGGACAGCGCGGCCTGATCGTGTCCCCGCCCAAGGCCGGCAAGACGACCCTCCTCAAGCACATCGCCCAGGGGATCGAGGAGAACCACCCCGACGTCCGCCTCTTGATCCTCCTCGTGGACGAGCGGCCGGAGGAGGTGACCGACTTCCGGCGCTCCGTGAAGAAGGCGGAGGTCATCGCCGCGACGTTCGACATGGAGCCCCAGCACCACACGCGGATCGCCGAGCTCGCCACCGCGGAGGGGAAGCGCCTCGTTGAGTCAGGGTACGACGTCGTGATCCTCATGGACTCCCTCACCCGGCTCGGGCGGGCGTACAACCTCTCGATCAGCCCTTCCGGGAAGCTCCTCTCCGGTGGCATCGACCCCACCGCACTCTACAAGCCGAAGGAGTTCTTCGGAGCGGCGCGGAACATCGAGAAGGGAGGGTCGCTCACGATCATCGCCACCGCCCTCATCGACACCGGTTCACGGCTCGATCAAGTGGTGTTCGAGGAGTTCAAGGGAACCGGGAACATGGAGCTTGTCCTGAACCGCGATCTCGCCAATCGCCGCATCTTCCCGGCGATCGACCTCGTCCAATCCGGCACGAGAAAAGAGGAACTGCTCCTCAAGCCAGATGTCCTTCGCCGGGTGTGGATCCTCCGTAAGCTCCTCATCGAGATGCCGGATCCCGGTGCGGCGTTGGAGTTCATCAAGGGCAAGATGGAACAGACGCGGACGAACAAACAGTTCCTGGAGCTGATGAACAGTGAGTGAGAACCCGTTCCTGGTGGTAGCCCTCGCCCTCGTGTTCCTTCCGCTCCTCCTCGTCCCGTTCCTGGCCTCCGATCCCGTCGGGGGTCCGGTCGTTCCGATCGCCGCGGCGGATGGCGCGTGGTCCACGTACACCGTGCGGGCCGGGGATACCCTGTCCGGGATCGCCAAGCGGACCGGAGTCCACGCCGACTACCTCATCGCCAGCAACGACGTCGATCCCGCGCGCCTCCAGCCGGGGCAGCAACTCCTCCTGCCGAAGGGAGGGGTGCTGCACGCCGTGCGCCCCGGTCAGTCGCTGGCGGACATCGCCGCGAGCTATGGGGTGACGGAGGGGGCGATCCGGGTGGCGAACGATCTGAGCGGGGAGCCCCTCGCCGGGACGCGGATCCTCGTCCCAGCGCCGTCGGTCGTCCCCCAGGCCACGGCGGTGACGCTCGGCAGGAGCTCGGAAACCCGCTTCGCCTGGCCGGCCCGCGGGCCGATCTCCTCGGCCTACGGCCCGCGGATCCATCCTATCCAGCAGGTCCCCTCGTTTCACACAGGGATCGACCTCGCGATCCCCGAGGGAACGCGCGTCCACGCCGCGGCCCCGGGGCGGGTGGCTACCGCGGGTTGGGAG
>DSBZ01000250.1 GCA_011057175.1 Candidatus Acetothermia bacterium | reverse complement strand
CTCCCCCTCCTCCCCGGAATAGAGGAGCTGCTCCTCCTTCTCCGGACCCTGGAACGTGGAGACGCCGCGGAAGCTCTGCGCGGTGACCGCGTCCAGCTCGCCGCTTGGACCCAAGGATGCGGTGAGGCGCACCGCGTGCAGCTCAGCGTCAGCGGAGGTGAGGATGGCCACCTCGGCCTCGATCTCCCATCCCGTTGTCCCCTCGCGGGCGCGGAGGGCCTCTGCCACGAGGACGTAGTCGCCGAACTCGGCGCGGACGCCCCGTCCCTCGAGGGCGCCTGCCTCCTCGCTCACCACGAGTTCATCGGCCTCAAGGGAGGAGAACGGAGGGACGGCCCCGCCGGAGAGGCCACCCCAGACGAGGAGGAGCAAGACCGGCAGCAGCCCGCGCAAGCGGAGGCGGTCGAGGAGGAGGAGCAACAGGAGCCCAAGGAGCCCGAACCCGAGATGGGGGAGCCACGGCCCGAGGTAGGGGGGGATGACGCCGCGCTGCGCGAGGGTCCGCGCCCAGACGAACAGCCCTTGAGCCGCAGCAGCGAGCAAGAACCCCACGATGGCCCCCGCCGCACGGCCCCGCCGCCCGAGGAGCACTCCCAACGGAGCCCCGAACAGGACGAACACGAACGCGGCGGCCGCCACAGCGATCTTCGAGTGGTACTCCACCACGAACGACCGCGGATCGAGCCCGGACCGCCGCAAGAGGTCGATCCGTCCCCCCAGCTCGCGGAGCGACATCTCCGCCGGCGTCTTGGCGCCGAGAACGGCCTGCCGGAGGTCCTCCCCCGCCTCAACGGTGAGGCGCTCAAAGCGCACCACCTCGGCAAGCGCCCCATCCGCGGTGAACCGAAGCACCCTCCCCGCGAGAAGCTCGAGCGTCCCCCCCTCAAACCGGCCTTCGCCCGCGGTGATCACCGTGGGGAACCCCCCTTCGACGGGGTAGATCCGCCCGGTGAGGTCGTACACGAGGATCCCCGTAAGCCGCTCCCCCTCAGTCCGCTCCACGTAGTACGTCTCCCCCTGGAGGCCTCGGAAGAACACGGCCTCCTGCACCTGGGGGACCGCCCCCCGATAGAGGAGGGCGAGCAGCTCCTGGCGGTAGGCGGCCTCGGCCGGAGGGACAGCGTACTCCCCGAGCGCGAACGCCACCCCGCTCGCTAGGGCCCCGAACGCCACGAACGGCGCCGTGAGGCGACGGAGGGAGTAGCCCAACGCCTGGAACGCGAGGAGCTCCCGGTCCGCCGCGAGGCGCCCCAGGGCGAGGAACGTGGCGAGGAGGGCGGCGGCAGGGATGGCGTAGGTGAACAAAGTCGGCAGCTTGAACGACACCAGCCGGAGGAGCTCCGCCGCGCCCGCGCCACGGCCGAACACGGTGTCGGACAGCGAGATCACGAGTTCAAGCCCGATGAACACGAGAAAGGCGAGGATCGCCACGAGAAAAGGTGGCACGATCTCCCGCGCCAGGTACCGATCCACCCTCCACTGCACGCTCGATCTTACCGTCACGACACCGACGGAGCTTGGCGCGACCGCGAGGCGAACGCGGTCAGGCCCGCGGACGGGCGGAGGCCGTAGCGGCGGCGCAGCCCCGGCCTTCACTGATCCGGCTCAGCGCATCCCGCGCGATCGGCAGCCGCTCTTCGTCGTCCAGCCACCGGCGGAGTTCAGCCCCCACCGCGTCGGGGGACGTCGCGGCAAGACGGGCGAGCGCCCGCGCCACCGCGGCTCGCACGTAGCGCCTCCCGCTGAGACCCACCCGGCGCAGGACGATGAGCCCCCGTCGGGCGAGTTCGGGCGGCGCCCCCCCGAGGGCGGTCGCCACATGCCACAGGACCTGCTCGTCATGCGATGCGGACCAGTAGGTCAGCTGCGCGAAGACATCGTCGGGATAAGCGGGGAAGAGCGCGTGGATGAGCGCTGCGGCGACGCCGGTCCGCACCTCGAGGGCCCGGTCGGCGAGGAGGGGGCTGACGAGCCGCAACAGGGGATCGACGCGGTCCAGCCGAACCGGGTCAGCAGCCGCCCCGGCGATCAGGGCCACGGCCCGTCGCACGAGTGGGCTGGGGTCGGTGCGCCACGCTCCGAGGATGGGATAGACCTCGTCGAAAAAACGGGCGAGGAGGTCCCCTCCAGCTTGGACCGCCGCCCCCCGGGTGTAACGGTCCCCGTCAGCCACCAGCCGACGCAAGAGCCCTAGAGCGTCCTCGGGATGGGGAGAGCGGCCGAGGAGCGTCGCTGCGAGGCGACGGCTCTCCACTGGACCGGGGAGAAGCCGGGCTGCCCAGTCGAGCACGTCCTCCTTAGAGAGGCTGACCAGAACGCGATCGCGCGCGGCCCCTCCCCTCCGCCACGCCGCGAGGACCTGCTCGGGGGTCATGGGTTGAGCATAACGAGAGGATGTGGATCGCGTCAAATGGGGACCCCGGGGATGCTGGCAGGGCCTCGGGGACCTGGCCTCACTCGCGCAGTGAGGAGGACCTGACCCTCGCGGTGTCGGGGCGGGCAGGGATGGAACGGTGGACCGAACCTGAAATCGGGATACCATGGGAACCATGGATGATCCGGGGTGGCCCAAGCCGTACAAGATCAAGGTCGTGGAGCCGATCCGCCTCCTGCCCCGGGAGGAGCGGGAGAGGCTCCTCCGCGAGGCAGGGTACAACGTCTTCAACCTCGCGAGCGACGACGTGTACGTGGACCTCCTCACCGATTCCGGCACCGGGGCGATGTCCCAAGCGCAATGGGGGGCGCTGGTAGAGGGGGACGAGGCCTACGCGGGGAGCCGCTCGTTCGCCCGCTTCCGGAGGGCCGTGCAGGGGATCACCGGCTTCCCCTACGTCCTCCCCACCCATCAGGGGCGGGGGGCGGAGAACGTGCTGTTCTCGACCCTCGTCCGGACCGGTGATGTGGTCCCCTCCAACGCTCACTTCGACACGACGCGGGCCCATGTCCTTGCCAACGGCGGACGGCCGGTGGACCTCCCGACCTCCGAGGCCCTCGATCCCGATCTCGACCGGCCGTTCAAGGGGGACATGGACCTCGGAGCGCTGGAAGCGCTCCTCCGCGATCCCCCGGGGCGGATCCCGGTGGTGATGCTCACCGTCACCAACAACACCACCGCTGGCCAGCCGGTCTCGATGCAGAACGTTCGCGCTGTCTCCGCGCTCGCTCGATCCCATGGGATCCCCCTCTTTCTCGACGCTTGCCGGTATGCGGAAAACTGCCTCTTCGTGCGGGAGCGGGAGCCCGGCTACGGGCACGCGGAGCCGCGGGACATCGCGGCGGAGCTGTTCTCGCTCGCCAATGGGTGCACGATGTCTGCGAAGAAGGACGGATTGGGGAACATCGGCGGTTTCCTCGCCCTCCGCGACCGCGCCTTGTACGAGAAGTGCCGGGAGAAGCTGATCCTCGTCGAGGGGTTCCCGACCTACGGCGGCCTCGCTGGCCGGGACCTCGCCGCGCTCGCCGTGGGCCTGGAGGAAGCCCTCGACCTCCGCTACCTCCGGGACCGGATCGGTCAAGTCCGATGGTTGGGGGAGCGCCTGCGGGAGGGGGGGATCCCCGTGTACTGGCCACCCGGTGGGCACGCCGTGTACGTGAACGCGGGGCGGCTGCTGCCCCATATCCCCCGGGAGGCGTTCCCCGGGCAGGCGCTGGTGGCCGCCTTGTACCTCGAGGGAGGGATCCGTGCCGTCGAGGTGGGATCGGCGATGATGGGGTCTGAAGCGCGGATGGAGCTCGTGCGGCTGGCGATCCCACGCCGAACCTACACCCAAGAGCACCTCGCCGCGGTGGTCGATACCTTGCATCGCATTCGGGACAGAGCGCGGGCGATCCCGGGGCTACGGCTGGCGGAGGGCGAGGGCCCGCTCCGCCACTTCGTGGCCCGCTTCGAACCCATCGTGTAGAGCGCGAAGAGCGCTCCCCCAACGAAAACGCGCGGCGATTTGTCCTCCATGGCCCGTGCCGGTCGCTCCGCTTCACAGCTTCTTTCGCGGGGGATCGCTACTCGCCGAGCCTCCAGCGGGCGAGCCGGGGATCGTTCGGGGGGAGGGGGAGCACCGTCAACTCCTGGACGTCGTTCCCATGCGACACTCGCACTGTGACGAGTTCGTCGGAGGGGGCATCGCTGTAGCGAGCAGCGAGCCGTGCCGCGAGCGCGAGGTCGCAAGCGGTGGGTTCCCCCTCCACGAGGGCGACGGGCCCCGGCACGGCGGGGAAGGAGAGGACCCATCGCCCAGGGGCGAATCCAGCGAGCACCGCGTTCTCTCTCTCCTCACGGCCGACGATCACCTTCACGGCGGGGGAGAGGCGGAAATGCCGCCCGAACCGGAGGAGGGCGAAGTCATCACGATCAAGGGCATGGGGCCCTCGCGCCGTGAACGCGTCCCCCAAGCGAATCGCATAGGGCCGGCTGAGGAGGAGACAACACCCTCCCGACGGTTGGACGAACTCGGTGAGGCCCCACTCCCGGGCGAGGGCGAGCTGCCGCTTGCGGGACCGTCCCTGGATGTCCAGCCAGTCGTCCCGTCGCACCCAACCCATCCGCTCGGGGAACGTGGCGGGCAGGAGCCGGCCGGAGAGGGGACGCACGAGCCGGTCGCCGAGCCCCGACTCCGCCGCCACGAGGTCGAGGGCCCGCCGGTGTTGGGACATCGGGCGCTGGCCGAGGACCTCCCCCGTGATCACGAAGTCCGCCCCCTCTTCCTCCATCACCCTCCCCGCCGCGCGGAGCATGAGCACCCGGCAATCCAGGCATGGATTCATCCCCGAGCCGTACCCGAACTTGGGCGCGCGCACCACGGCGAGGAACTCGTCACCCACATCGAGAAGGCGGACCGGGATCCCCAGCCGCTGGGCCAAGGCGAGGACCGTGTCGCACCGCCCCTTCCCGACGCAGAACCCAGTGGCGAGGTTCACCCCCACCACCGCGAACCCCAGCCGGAGGGCGAGTGCGCACGCCAACGCTGAATCGAGCCCCCCCGAGACCAGCGCAACCGCCTTCTTTCCCATCGCGGTATCATAGGGGCGAGCGGTGAGCCCTCTCCACCGGATCTCCACGGCCGGTACACCGGTCCTCCAACCCCGGTTGGATAGGGTTGCCCCAGGAGGTGGTTCGTCTATGAGCACGTCCACAAGAGCCTTCATCGTCGCTCTACTGATCATGGGGACGGGGGTCGCGGCCACCCTCGCCACCCGTGGAGCGGGGGGGGCCGGCGATCGCGGGGTGAGTTCGCTGGACGCTGTCGCCCACGCCCAGACCGTGCAGGACACAATCGCGACGTCAGGCCAGGCCGCGATCAAGGCGGCGATCAGCCGGGTCGCCCTGAGCGTCGTCAAGGTCGAGGTAGCGAAGCGAACGGCCAGCCTGTGGGACACGCTCCTTCAGGACCCGTTCCTGCGCCGGTTCTTCGACCTCGGACCGCTCAGGGAGCGTGAGGTCACCTCGATCGGCTCAGGGTTCGTCGTCGAGCATGATGGAGTGCGGTACGTGCTCACCAACGCCCACGTCGTGGAGGGAGCGATCGCGATCCGCGTCACCGACAAGACGGGGAAGGACCACCCCGCCAAGGTGCTGGGCACGGATGCCCTCCTCGACCTCGCCGTGGTCGCGACCGAGGATGCGCTCGATGTGCCTGCGGTCGCGCTTGGGGATTCCGACCTCCTTGAGATCGGGGACTGGGTGATCGCGATCGGAAACCCGCTCGGGCTCTCCCACACCGTGACGTTGGGGATCGTGTCCGCCCTCGGCCGGGATGTGCCGCGCCCGGACGGAAGCGGCTACTACCGGCGGATGATCCAGACCGACGCCGCGATCAACCCCGGCAACTCCGGCGGGCCGCTTGTGAACGCCTATGGGCAGGTCGTGGGGATGAACACGATCATCGCCCGCAGCACGGCGAGCGGAGTCGCGGTGGAGGGGATCAACTTCGCTGTCCCAATCAACGAGATCGTACGAGCCCTCTCCCAGATCGCGGCGCACGGGAAGGTGACCCGGGCTTGGCTTGGGGTGTACATCCAGGACATCCTCCCCGGGATGGCCGCTCAGCTCGGGGTCGCCGCGGATCAAGGGGTGCTCGTGGCCGATGTCGTCCCGGGCGGGCCGGCAGCGGAGGCGGGGATGAAGGCGGGCGATGTGATCACCGCCGTGGACGGCCGGGCGGTCCAGGACACCAACGCCCTCCAGCTGGAGGTCATGTACCGGCAAGTGGGCGAGGAGGTCACCGTCACGGTCATCCGCGATGGAACCGAGATCTCGCTCCCCGTGATCCTCGGTGAGCGTCCGGCGGAGGCCGCCTCATCCGAGGCCGTGCCCCAATCGCAGCCTGGCGCGGAGAAGTTCGGGCTCACGGTTGCCGCCATCACCCCCGAGCTTGCCAAGCAGTACGGCCTCACCCAGACGGAGGGGGTGGTCGTGATCGCGGTGGCGCCCGGGTCCCGCGCGCGTTGGGCCGGGCTGACCGCGGGGGACGTGGTGGTGGAGGTGAACCGCAAGCCCGTGTCCTCGATCGCGGATTGGAACCGGCTCGTCGCCGGGATCGGCGATCGGGAGGAGGTGCTCCTGACGATCGTCCGCAGCGGCCGCACCCAGTTCGTCCTCCTGCGCTAGGGGCCGTGGGGTACAATGGGGGTGCCGGAGAGTAGCGCAGCTTGGTCAGCGCGCATGGTTCGGGACCATGAGGTCGGCGGTTCAAATCCGCCCTCTCCGACCACACGGGGCCCTTCGGGCCCCGTCCTGCTGAGTGGAGGAGGCCGGGTGAAGATCGACGTGAGCGCCGATATCGAGGGCGTGACCGGAGTCGCGCATTGGGACGAAACCGAGATCGGAAAACGGGGGTACGAGGCATTCCGGGCCCAGATGGCCGCCGGGGTGCGCGCCGCGGGCGAGGGCGCGGTGCGCGCGGGAGCCCACGAGATCCTGGTCAAGGACGCCCCGCGCCCGAACTCCTGCTTGGGGCGTACGGCGCGGCGCTCGTCGGGGTGCCACTCCTATTTGTCTCGGGCGACGAGGAGACCTGTGGCGGTAACGTACCAAGACCATCCCCGGGCGTACCGGGCGTCTTTCTACCCCGGCGCCTCGCTCCGGGCGTCTCGCACAGTGCGGTTCGTGACAGCTGACTTCATGGAGGTCCTGCGGTTCCTCCTGTTCGTAGCGTAGGCGTTCCGGTCGGACGCGGCCGCCGTTGACGGTGCCCGAGGGGGACCATAGAATCGTTTGTCCTGCGCGCGGGTATAGCTCAATGGTAGAGCCCTGGCCTTCCAAGCCAGAGGTGCGGGTTCGATTCCCGCTACCCGCTCCCGCGCCCGTAGCTCAGTTGGACCAGAGCAGCGGCCTTCTAAGCCGCAGGCCGGGGGTTCAATTCCTCCCGGGCGCGCCAGAAGTGCGGTTTGCCGGTTCAACGGTTCGGCGGTCATGCGGTTCAACCGGTGCACCGGGAACTGGTGAACCGCTCTGATGGGGAGCGTAGCTCAGTTGGCAGAGCACCGCGCTGTGGCCGCGGCGGTCGCGGGTTCAAGTCCCGTCGCTCCTCCCAGGCGCCCGTAGCTCAACTGGACCAGAGCATCGGCCTTCGGAGCCGGGGGTTGGGGGTTCAAATCCTCCCGGGCGCGCTCGCCTCTCCCCCTTCCCCGGGTACCCTTCCCCGGAGGTGGTACCGATGAACCGCTGGATCCTCGGGGCAGGGCTCGTGACGGTCGTTGGGCTCCTGGCCGCGCTCTTGGTCATCGTCGTCGGACTCGCCACGCGGGGGATCCGCGTGGAGGTGGCCGAGCCGCTCCGGATCTCCGGGCCCGTGGCCATTGGGGGGAGCATCACCGTGCCGGAGCCGATCTCCGTGACTGTGGACGCGATGGAGATCCGGGTCCCCAATCCGGTCGCGGTGGAGCTCCCCGGGAGCACCCTCGACGTGCGGACCACGCTTGGGGCCCCCTGCCCCCACTGCGGGGAAGGGGTCCTCCTCCCCGTGCGGTGGAACCTCCTCACGGGCGAGATCACGTGGCGCTGTACTGTCTGTGGGTCTGCCGCCCGGTGACCCGGGGTCTCGGCCGGGAGGTTGACTTAGGTCCGGCTGGCGATACAGTGTCGAACGAACGTTCGTTGTGGGTACCCCTGGGTTGGCCGACCGGATCGTGGAGGCAGGCGGGCGCCTGTTCGCGGAACAGGGCTTCCACGCCACCGGCATCCGCGCCATTGCCCAGGCAGCCAAGGTGTCCATCGGGTCCATCTACCATTACTTCGAGAGCAAAGAAGAGATTCTGGAGAGGATCGTCCGCGCCGAGATCGACCGCCGCCGGGAGTTCCTAGAGGGGCTCCGCAAGCAAGGTTTGCCCCTGGAAGAACAGGTCCGCCTGATCGTTCAGCACCACTTCTCCCTCCTGAGGGAGGGACGGGACTCCGCTCGACTGTTCCTGCGCGAGTGGTTCGACCCCACTCCGGAGTTGAGAACAAAGATGTACCGGCTCTACGACGAGGTCGCAGGGTACATTGCCCAGCTCATCGAGGAGGGGATCGCGGCCGGGGAAGCGCGTCCATGTCGCCCACTCGTTGCGGCCTACACCATCTTGGGTCTGGTGGAGGCGGTGAGCCTGCGGGCGCTTTCCGGCGATGAAACGGCGGCGCTTCTCATGGAGGAGGGCCCCCGCGAACTCGCCGAATCACTCTGGCTCTGGCTTCGCCGTTAGTACTGAAAGGAGGGAAACCATGCGCCATGCGGCTTTAGCGTTGGGGCTGTTGGTGTCGGTAGCTGTACTGAGCATGGCCGCCGATCCGGTTCCCGTGTTGATTGTTGACCGTACCGAGGGCTTCGTGGAGTCAATGCAGGTGGAGGTATTGGCGCGCGTCCTTATGGCCTCCGGTCTGTTCACGATCAGGGCCACGCTGGAAGTCCCGCAGGGACCCCACCCGCGGGGGCCGTTCCTGTTTGTGGTGATGATTCCACCGGAGACAAAATGGGCTTGGATCTGTACCCCGGGTCTCCCGGAGGCCCTGCCCCGCGAGCTACGAGGGGCCCTGACGGCCTTGAAGAGGGCCGTTGAACAGGTGTTCCGGGGGGAGCGCCGGGCCAAGGATCCCGGCGACGACCTCTACCCCTGGGTTCGGTCGCTCTATTTCCTCCACAGCGGCATCTTGGGAGGGGTCCGCTAGACATGATCGGACTTGTTGCGCGCTGGATCGCCCACCATCCGGTGTGGGTCCTTTTGGGTTTAGGAGCCATCACGATCTTTTTCGGGGTCTTCGTCCCGAGGATCGGGTTCCTCTCTGACTTCAAGCAGATGCTCCCCCAGGACGACCCGGCAGTGCAGCGGTTCGAGGAGACGAACAAGATCTTCGGCTCTCAAAGCGTGGTCCTGGTGGCCATGGCTGCCCCGGAGGGCAGCACGGTGTTTAACCTTGGGACCCTCAGACTCGACTTTGACAGTTTGCTGATGGCCGGGGTCCACGATGCTGCCCGTACCGACGCTTCAGGGTCCGCCAGGTAAGCAGTTTGCCACCAGGGGCTCCACCCGGGGCGGCGGGGTTGTGCGCAGCGCCTCCTGCCCGCTCATCGGCAGGCCCGCTTTCTCTACCAGCCGCTCCACCACCCGCAGCATCCCGTAGGCAAGCACGCACACCCCGACATGCGCCCGCACCCGCCGCTCCGTCTCTTTTCAGCGTCCGGTACAGGTGCTGCAGTCTCAGCGTCTCGCTCCCCGCAAGCTCCACCCCTTCCCGCCACGCCAGCACCTTGCGCTCCGAACCGGGACAGGAGAGACGACCAAGCACCATCGCCCGTACCGCCGCCTCCAGGTCGAACCGGATCCTCCTGCCCTGGACGAGCTCCCGCAGGCACCTTCCCAGCCCTAGCTCCTCCCACAGCTGCGTGAGCGCCCAGGTGTGTCCGCAGGACTTGGCCCCTTGCGCGTGCACATCCTCCGGCCCCTCAACCACCGTCACCCCAGGGGCAAGCTGGG
>DSBZ01000026.1 GCA_011057175.1 Candidatus Acetothermia bacterium | reverse complement strand
GTGGGGGAAGGGGGGCGGATCCTCCTGCAAGGGGAGGACGTGACCTCGCTCCTTTCTCAGCCTGAGCTGGACGAGCTCTCCTCGCGGCTGGCGGTGGACGGCCGGGTGCGGCAGCGCCTCGTGGACATCCAGCGCCGGATCGCCGCGGCCGGGGACGTGGTGATGGAGGGGCGGGACATCGGGACGGTCGTCCTCCCCGATGCCGAAGTGAAGATCTACTTGTGGGCCACGGCCGAGGAGCGGGCGCGACGGCGCCGCGAGGAGCACGGGGGGGAGTTCATGGAGGTCCTCGCCGCCATCCTCCGCCGGGACGAGCGGGACTCCACCCGCTCCGATTCCCCCCTCCGGCCGGCCCCCGATGCGGTGGTGGTGGATACGACGGGCATGACCCCTCAGGAGGTGGTGGCCCTTGTCCGGGACATCGTCCGCGAGCGCCGTGGGCAGTTGGCTCGCTGATCGGGTGCGGGATGTCCTCTACGGCCTCCTCGTCATCCTGTTCTGGCCTTCGCTGACGGTGCTGTTCCGCTTGTCCGTGCGCGGGCGATCCCACCTCCGCACGCGGGGGATCGTCGTCGCTCCGCACCGTTCGTACTGGGACATCTTCGTCCTTGCCGTGGCGTGCGGCCCCTTCCGCCGGATCACCTTCCTGGCCCGAGAAGGCCTCCTGCGCCATCCCGTGTTCGCCCCCTTCGTGTGGGGGTTCGCGGTGGTGATCGACCGAGAGGCGTTCGGGGTGGGGGACTTCCGCCGGACGCTCGCCGCGGCGAGCCGGGCCAAGCTCCTCGGGATCTTCCCCGAGGGGACGACCCGGCCCGGTGCCCGGCCCAAATCGGGCGCGATCCGGCTCGCCGAGCGGCTGGATCGCCCCCTCGTGCCGGTGAACATCGTCGCCCGTGGCCCCTATCCCCCCGCGCGGTTCCTCAAGATCCCGGTCTGCTTCCCCCGGATCGAGGTGCGAATCGGCCCCCCCGTCACGGTGGGCGAACTGGGTCGCGATCTCCCCCCCTCGCTGCCCCGTTCCGATCGCCACTACCTCCTCACCTCACGCTTGATGGAACTCATCCAGGCGACGTGATTTGAGCTCCCCCTGAGGGGGGGATATGATCGCCGTGTTTGCCCAGGCGGGGTTCGCCGTGCGGTTCATCCAAGATGCGGGCCCGAAAGCGGGGAAACCAACGAGGTGGTCTCGGTATGGTGGAGTGGATCCAGATGGAAGAGGCGCTCGACGAGAGCGACGTGCGGCTGTTCAGCCGCGGGGACACGGTGCGGGGCCATGTGGTTCAAGAAGCGGGCCAAGACATCCTCGTCGACATCGGGTACAAGTCCGAGGCCGTTCTCCCCAAGCGCGAGCTCGCCCCTCACCACGAGGTGGCGCAGCCGGGGGAGGAGATCGAGGTCCTCATCACCTACATCGATGAGGAGAACGGCACGGTGTTCATCTCCGAACGCCAGGCGTACTTGGCCAAGCGCTACAGCGAGCTCGAACGGGCGTACAAGGCGGGTACGGCTGTAGCAGGGGTCATCCTCGACGAGGTGGGGGAGGCGGGGTACAACGTGAGCCTGGGGGGAATCCGCGCCTTTCTTCCTGCGTCCCATCTGGGCAAGGGCATCTCCACCAAGATCGAGAAATTGAGGGGCAAGGACCTCGAATTCCGCATCATCGAGTTTTCACGCCGCAACCGGAACATCGTCGTCTCCCGGCGGGAGTACCTGAAGGAGCTTGAGGAGAAGGAACGGGACGCGCTGTTCGCCGCCCTCACCCCCGGGTCGGTGGTCGAGGGGACGGTGAAGAGCATCGTCGACTTCGGGGTGTTCGTGGACGTGGGCGGACACGACGGCCTCGTCCACCGCACCGAGATCTGCTGGAAGGACGTGCCCGTCCCCCCTCCCGACAAGTTCAAGCCTGGGCAGAAGGTCAAGGTGATGGTCCTCGAGGCCGACCGCGAACAGGGGAGGATCTCGCTGTCCATCAAGCGGCTGCGCCCGGACCCGTGGCAGGGGATCGCCGAGCGCTACCCCCCCAAGACGCGCGTCAAGGGGAAGGTCATGTCCGTGACCGATTTCGGGGCGTTCGTCGAGCTGGAGGAGGACGTGGAGGGGCTCGTCCACATCTCCGAGCTCTCCTGGACCACCCCCAAGCACCCCCGAGACGTGGTGAGCGAGGGGGATGAGGTGGAAGTGGTCGTTCTGGCAGTGGATGCTGACCGGAAGCGAATCAGCCTCTCCCTACGCCGGGCGCTGCCCGATCCGTGGGACGACGTCGGGCATCGTTACCCGCGGGGGGCGCTTGTGGAGGGCAAGGTCACGAACGTGACCGACTTCGGGGCGTTCGTGGAGCTCGAGCAGGGGGTGGAGGGCCTCATCCACATCTCCGAGATCTCGTGGCAGAGGGTGGGGCACCCCAAGGAGGTCCTCGCGCCCGGGCAGAGCGTGCGCGCGATCGTGCTCAAGGTGGACGAGGAGGAGCGGCGCATCAGCCTGTCGCTGCGCGCGCTCCAGCAGGACCCGTGGGAGGAGTTCCTCGAGCAGTACTCGGTGGGCTCGATCGTGTCCGGCCCGGTGACCCAGATCAAGGAATTCGGGGCGTTCGTGCGCCTCACCCCGGCGGTGGAGGGGTTGATCCACGTGTCCGAGATCTCCGCCGACCGGATCGCCAGCCCGTCGGAGGCCCTCCGCCTCGGGGAGGAGGTGTCGGCGAAGATCATCGGGATCAACGAGTCCAAACGCCAGGTGCGCCTCTCGATCAAGAAGATCGCCGAAGACGTGGAGGATGTGGACAAGGACCGGTTCCTCACCGCTCAGACGGGACGGGAGACGTTCACGCTCCGGGAGCGGCTGAAGGGCCTCACGGCGGAGGAAGAGGAGGGGGAGTAGCTACCACGACCACCGCTGCCGCGTAGCGGGCGGTGTGGGTGAGGGAGAGGGGATGACGCCGGCCTTGCCACGCGAGGTGGGGCCGTTTCTCGTCCACGATCACCTCCATCTCGCGGAAGGGGAGGGGGCGGCCGATCGCCTTGCGGAACGCCTCCTTGGCGGCGAAGCGCGCGGCGAAGCGCTGAGCGGCGAGGGGGCCGCGTCCCTTCCGGGCATAGGCGATCTCCGCCGGGGTGAACAGGCGCGCCAGGGCCCGCTCCCCGCGCCGGGCGAGGAGGGCCTCGACCCGGGACACCTCCACGAGATCGATGCCTACGGCGAGCACCGCACGATCCGCGCCCGCTCAGCGGCGAGGATCGCCTCCACCCGCGCCACCGCCTCCTCCAGGGTATCGTTCACGACGAGGTAGTCGAACTCGGGAATGGCGCGGATCTCCTCATCGGCGACCGCGAGCCTCCTCGCGAGCGCCTCGTCCGATTCCGTCCCGCGGGCGCGGATCCGGCGCGCAAGCTCGGCCCGGCTCGGGGGGACCATGAACACGAGGACCACCGGGTGGGGAAGGGCGGACCGACGAAGGGCGCGCGCCCCCTGGACCTCGACGTTGATCAGCAAGTCCTGTCCGGCGGCGAGGCGTCCCGCGACCTCCGCCCACGGCGTGCCGTAGCGGTGGCCGCCGTAGGTGGTCCACTCGATGAGCGCCCCCTCCTCGATCATCCGATCGAACGCCTCCTCCGATACAAACGAGTAGTCGCGCCCATCCACCTCCTCCGGACGGCGGGGGCGGGTGGTGGCGGACACGGAGAACGCGAGGGCTGGATCGCGGCGGAGGACCTCGGCGATGACGGACGACTTCCCCGCCCCAGACGGGCCGGCGATGACGAGGGCGATCCCGCGCCCCTCCTGGACCGTCCACCCTGCGGGGAGGAACTCATCTACCGGCGGCATCGTCTCCCCCGCCTCGTCATCGGTCCACCCCATTGCGGACAACGTCGGCGCAGACAGGTTCCCACCATGCTCATTCCACGTTCCGGGCCTGTTCGCGGATCCGTTCCACCGCGAGGCGGATCTGGCCCGCAGCCCAAGCGAGGTCCACGGACCGAGCCTTGGCTGACAGTGTCCCCGCCTCGCGGCCCATCTCCTGGGCGAGGAACTCGATCTCCCGCCCCACCGGATCCCCCGCATCGAGGAGCTCCTCGAACCGGGCGAGGTGGCTCGTGAGCCGATCCAGCTCCTCCTGGATATCGCTTCGTTCCGCCCACAGGACGAGCTCCGTCGCCACCCGGGCCGGGTCGACCTCCACCCCCAGTTCCGCGATGCGCGCGGCGATCCGGCGCCGCGCCCCGTCGAGGGCCTGCGGAGCGAGTCGTTCCGCGTCGGCGATCGCGGTCCGGAGGAGCGCGCCTTCCCGGGCGAGGGCATCGCGGAGGGCGGCCCCCTCCCGCTCCCGCGCCGTGGTCACCGCCTCGATTGCCCCGTCGAGGGCCTGAGCGAGGGCCGGCCACAGCTCCTCCTCGTCCGGTGCCTCCTCGGCGAACACGCCGAGGGAGAGGAGGTGGGCAAGGGACGGTCGGTCAGCGAGGCCCAGCTCCTCCTGAAGACGGGACAGGTCGGAGAGGTACTGGCGGGCCGCCTCGAGGCCGAGGCGCTTGGGGCGGACGCCGTCCTCCCATCGCACGTGGAGGTCGAGGGCGCCCCGTGCGAACGCCGTCCGCAGCCGGTCCTCGCACCGCTGGGCGATCGCGGGGAACTCGGCCAGCCCGCGCACCCGCACCTCGAGGAAGCGGTGGTTGAGGCTGCGGAGGTCCACCTGCACAGCATGGCCTCCCTGTGCGGCGCGAGCGCGGCCGAACCCGGTCATGCTACGCAACGTCGTCCACCCGCCGAAACAGGACTGCGGCATAGCCCACCACTTGGTCGAGATGGCCGGCGATCTCGCCCGAGGTGCGGTAGGCGAGGAGCTCGGCCCCGAGGAGCCGCGCTTGTCGCGCCGCGGCGAGGAAGAGGGCGATCGCCCCCACGCCGCAGATCGAGACCCGGTAGCGGACGGCCGCCGCGAGGAACCCCGCCACATCCAGGTTCAGGATGGGGACAAGGGCGCGCCGATCCTTCTCCCGGGCCACGGGATCCGGCTCGTAGTGGGTGAAGTCGCTTGAGGCAAGGAGCAGTACAGGCCGGTCGGTGAGGAGGGTGCCGAGCGCGGTCCCTGCGGCCTCGGCAGCCGCCTGGCCGAGGTGCTGCACGACCACCGGAACGAGGGGCACCGTGCCGAACAGGTAGTATAGGAACGGGAGCTGCACCTCCACCGCGTGCTCGTCGCCAAACGGGGCATCGTCTTGATCGGCTCCCAGCGCATGGGCCACATCGCGGGACAGGTCAGCGGGCACGGGGATCTCCCCGAGCGGGGTCTCCCACGTTCCGGGCTCCCCCACCGTGATCGCACCCCCGAGGCCGGTGTGGTTCGTGCCGAGGATCACCACTGCCTCCGGCCGACCGAGGGCGGCCAGCGCCCGGAACCCGGCCCCGGCCACCGCGCCCGAGTAGCGGTACCCGGCATGGGGGAGGATAGCCCCCACTGGCCCGGTGAGGGACTCGGAGGGGGCCCCCACGGGCCCCTCACCGAGAGCGGCCGCGACCTCATCGCGGAGCCGCCGGGGATCAGCCGGGTAGAACGTTCCCGCTGCGCAAGGCCAGCGCCGTCCCATCGGCTCATTGTACTGAGGAGGGAATCGGGAACGCAATGGTTGCCCCTTCGGGCGGGGAGGGCTAGAATGCCTCTGCCCCTGGGAGATCGGCTAATGGTAGGCCGACGGGCTCTGGACCCGTTAGTGGGGGTTCGAATCCCTCTCTCCCAGCCAGTCCGCGCGGTCGGGGGAGTCCAACCGGTTACTCCTCACGGGGAGCCACCCGGTCAGGTCTCGCTCGAGGGGGGCGAGGACCCCTGCAGCGGCAGCGCGCGCGGCAACGCCGATCTCCATTCGGGATCGAGCCAGTTCGCCGCGGAACTCGGTCTCGTCGAGGGAGAGGGCGTTGGCGTCCACGTTCGCGAGGGCCGACGCGCAGGCGGCCCGGAGGAGGTGGATCGCGGTCACGAGGTCGCTCTGGGCGACGCGCGGGCAGAGCGGGGCAGCCTCGGCAGCCAGGTGCAGGGCCTCAATGGACCTTCGTGCCGTTTCCAGAGGCACCTCCGCCGCTCTCCGTAGGGTGGCCTGGAGCTTGGCTTGGCGCGAGATTCGCTCTTCATCCGTGGAGCGGGGAAGGGACAGGACCTCCGCCACGCTGCGGTAGGCGGCAACATCCGCGTCGGCCAGTCCCGCGAAGCTCTCCTGGAGGACCCGGGTTCGCTCGGCGAGGGAAGTCAAGGCAGACGCGGTCCCCGGGTCCTTCGCCCGGCGGAGGGCAAGCGAGATCACCATCTGGAGGAGCGCGCTCCCCGCTGCCCCGACCACGGCGGCAACGGCCCCGCCACCGGGGACGGGCGCGGCGGACGCGACGGCGTCCAGGAATTGACCAAGCGTCAGGTCACGCATCTTCGGATCGGGCATCGCCACCTCCCGGAACGGCCTTCTCCATCGGCCGCACGAGCGGCCCTCCTCCGGATCTTACCGCACGGGGGCCGTGCTGCCCGGCGGTGGACAGGGCACAGGGGAGGGGGTACACTGCCTCTTATTCCAAGTTGGAATAAGCGAGCGGATGCGGATGGAGGAGCTCGTCCTCGGGATGCTGAAGCTGGGCCCGGCCCACGGCTACGAGCTGCGGAGCCGGGTCCGCGAGGAGCTCGGCCCGGCGTGGCGCGTGGCCTCGAGCCAGCTCTACGCCTGGCTGCACCGCCTGGAGGAGGAGGGGTTCGTCCGCGCGTCGCCCCTCCCCGCGCCCGGCCGGCCGCCGCGCGTGGTGTATGCCCTCACCCCGGCGGGGGAGGAGCGGTTCTGGAAATGGCTCACCTCCCCCCCCGGAGGGCGGAGGCGCGCCCGGGGGGTGTTCCTCGTCCGGCTGTACTTCCTGACCCGGTTCGCCTCCCATCTCCTTCCCGCCTACCTCGACCAGGAGAAGGGGATCCTCACGCGGAGGAAGGAGAGGCTCCTCGCGGCGGACACCGGCGGCGATCCGTTTCAGGAGGCGGTGCGGCGGCTCCGGCTCCTCCACGTGGAGGGGGGCCTGCGGTGGCTGGCCGAAGTGCATGACCTGTTTCACGGAAAGGAGGAACGATGCGCGTGTGTGGAGTCGTGATCGCGGCGTTGGCCGTCGCCCTCGGGGCGGGGGCGGAACTGGCGGTGGTGGATCATGCGGGGAGGACAGTGGTCGTTCCCCTCCCGCCCTCTCGAGTGGCGAGCGCGTTCGGGGTCGCCACGGCGTACGTGTACGCCCTCGGGGCGGGGGACCTCCTCGTGGGGGCGCGCTACCTCGGGCTCCCGGAGAGCCCCCTTGGGGTGGAGGTGATGGAGCGGATCGACCCCTCGTTTGCGGCCAAGGCGTTCCCGGGCGAGGTCTCCGTGGAGGTCCCCGTCGCGCTGGGGGCCGACCTCGCCTTCGCGGGGCGCAAGCACCTCTCCCTTGCGGACCAACTGGCGGATGTAGGGGTCCCGGCCGTGGTCTGGGGGCCGGAGACGTTCCCCGAGGTGCGGGAGGCGATCCTCCTCGCCGGCGACCTCCTCGGGCGGGGGGAACGGGCGGCGGAGCTCGCCGCGTTCTACGATGACATCCTGGCCGCGGTGGCCGCGGCCACCGCGGGCCTCCCCGGCGAGGCTCGGCCCGCGACCCTCATCGTGGGGACGGCCCCGGGGCGCGTCGCGGGGGGGAGCATGTACCAAACGGGGTTGGTGGACCTGGCGGGCGGAGCGTCGGTGTCGCGGGACCTCCCGGGGTCATGGCAGAATGTGGGTCCTGAACAGATCCTCCTCTGGGATCCGGAGGTGATCCTGATCGCCCCCTACGGGCCCGTCACGCCGCGCGACTTCCTCGACGACCCCCTGTTCGAGGGGCTGCGGGCGGTGCGAGAGGGGCGGGTGTACAAGATGCCCCAGCTCCTGTTCCCCTGGGATACCCCGATCCCCGAGTCGGTGCTCGGCGTGCTTTGGTTGGCCGATCTCCTCCACCTGGGAACGGTGCCCCTCGACGTTGCCGAGGTGGCCACCCTCTTCTACCGCCGGTTCTACGGGGTCGAGCTCCGTCCGGCGGAGCTGGCCTTGATCGGGGGGCGCTGATGCGCTCGCTCCTGCTCGCGTTGGTGTTCGCCGTTGGCGCCGTGGGGCAGCAGGCGGTGACGGACCAAGCGGGGCGGGAGGTGCACCTTCCCCCTCGGGTGGCGCGGGTGGTGGACCTCCACGGCGGTGCCAAATGGGTCATCTACGCGCTCGGCGCGGCCGATCTCCTCGTCGGCGCTTACTTCGTCACCCCCCCGACCGAGCCGTTGGCCCAGGCGACACTGGCCGCGCTCGACCCGCGCCACGCGGAGAAGGAGCTCCCCATCATCCCCAGCGTGGAAGCGATCGTTTCCCTGCGGCCGGACGTCGTGTTCGCGAGCTCGGTCGTCCACGGGGAGGCGTTCGCCGCCCTCCTCGCCGAGGTCGGGATCCCCACGGTGCTCCTCTTCCCCGAGACCCTGGAACTCCTGGAGGAGTCGTTCGTCCTGATCGGGGCGGTGCTGGGGAGGGAGGAGCGGGCGGTGCGCTTGGCCGCTCGGTTCCGCGAGATGGTGGAGGAGGTGAAGGCCGCCGCGGGGGGCGTTGCCCACCGCCCCGAGGTGTACTTCGCCGCGTACTACCCGCTCAACATCTACGCTGGCGATGTGATCCAGAACGTAATCACCGAGCTCGCCGGCGGGGTCCCCCTCGGGAAGGAGTTCGCTCCCTACCGAGGGGGGGCATTCTGGTATCGGGCGAATGTCGAACAGGTCGTCCTGTGGGACCCGGAGGTGATCATCGTCCCCTCCTACAGCCGAGCGAGCCGCGAGGATTTCTTTTCCGATCCCATCTTCAGCGGGACGAGGGCCGTCAAGGCGGGCCAGGTGCTCCGATTCCCCTCGTTCTTCGGGCCGTGGGACACCCCCAGTCCGGAGGTCGTGCTGGGGCTCCTCTGGCTCGCGGAGGCGCTGCACCCCGGAGCGACCGGCCTCGACCTCGTGACGGAGGTCGTGCGGTTCTACCGGGAGTTCTATGGGTGCGAGCTGGCCCCCGACGCGGTGGCGGCGATGCTTGGGCGATGAAGCGGTCCGCGCTGGTGGGGGGGCTTCTCCTTCTCCCCCTCCCGGTGGCGTTCGTCGCCCTCATGATCGGGCGTTACCCGATCTCCCCAGGCGAGGTGTTCGCCGCCCTCACCGGGGGCGAGGTGGCAAAGGTGGTGCGGGGCCTCGTCCTGAGGATCCGCCTCCCGCGGATCGGGGCGGCGGCGCTCGTGGGGGCGAACCTCGCCGTGGCGGGAGCGGTGTACCAGGGCGTGTTCCGGAACCCCCTCGTCGAGGGGCGGCTCCTGGGGGTGAGCTCCGGGGCGGCCCTGGGGGCGGCGCTCGCGTTCCTCCTCCTCCCCCAGCCGGCGGTCGTCCAGGCCCTCGCCTTCGCCGGCGGGGCGATGGGGGTGACCCTGACCTCGCTCCTCGGGTGGGCGTTCGGGGGTTGGGTCCTCGTCCTCGTCATCGCCGGGGTGCTCGTCGACTCGTTCCTGTCCGCAGTCTTGGGGCTCGTGAAGTACACAGCGGACCCATTGGGGACCCTCCCTGCGATCACGTACTGGCTCCTCGGGGGGCTGAGCGGGGTCCGGGTTCCCGACCTCCTCCCGCTGGGGATCGCCTCCGCGATCGGCCTCTCCTTCTTCCTCCTCGCCCGGTGGCGGCTGAACCTCCTCACCCTCGCCGACCAGGAGGCGGAGGCCCTCGGGGTGCGGGTCCGCCCGGCGCGGTTCGTCGTGGTGGGGATGGGGACCCTCCTTGTCGCGTCCGCGGTCTCCGTGAGCGGGATCGTGAGCTGGGTCGGACTGCTGGTGCCCCATGCCGCGCGGGCGGTGGTGGGGCCGGACTACGCGCGGCTCCTCCCCGCCGCGGCCGGGATGGGGGCGGCCCTCGTGGTGGCCCTCGACACGCTCGCCCGCACCCTCCTCACCGCGGAGATCCCCCTCGGGGTCCTCACCGGCCT
>DSBZ01000138.1 GCA_011057175.1 Candidatus Acetothermia bacterium | reverse complement strand
GGGACGAACTCGTGCCGGGGGACGCGCGCGAGGGCCGCGAGCACCCGTTCGTCGCGGATCCCCTGCTCCCGGAGCTCGGCGAGGAGGGCCTCGCGCGACCGAGCCAGCTCCCCCTCAGGCGGCAGATCCCTCACGGTCGGGCTCCCCGCGCTGCTCAAACGCGGCGAGCGCCTCCCGCGCCCGGGCGAGGTCTTGCGCGGGCACGAGGATCTGGACCTCGGCCAGCCCGTCCACCGTGAGCGGGTACACGGAGGGTGGAACGTGAGTTCTGAAATGGACAGGGATCCCTTCCCCTCGCAGGAAGCCCGCGAGAAGCTGGGCGCGGGGCTCGCCGATCTCCGTGGTCAATACCTCCCACTCGCTCATCTTGCCTCCCGAAGGTCGAGCTCATTGTGAACGAGCGTGATGCATTGGTGCCCCTGGAGCACCTTCGGCCCGACCGCGATCCGCGGGAACCCGGCGAGGAGGGCCGACTCGGACGGCGTGAAGTCCTGATGATCGGAGAGGATGAACGCCGGGCGTTTCGGGATCCACACCGTGCGCAACGGCTCTCCCCCCTCGTCGAGCACCACCGGCGCGCCCCCTGCCGCACGAAGTTCGTCGAGGAGACGAGCAAACCCGAGCTGGCGCACGGTGATGCCGGGGGTGGAGGGTCGCTCCTCCCCCGGAGGGAGAGCGCGGGCCGCGCGCAGCGCCTCCCGCAGGAGGGCCCCCGTGGACCGCTCATCGGGGTTCAGATGCCGCAGACGTGGTCCCCACAAGCTGATCGTCAACTGGTCCCGAAGCACGAGATGGAGCACCACCTCCTTGCGGATCCCGTGCGAGACGAGGAACGCCTCGGTCGCCGCACGGCACAGGACGTCGAGGCGGCCCGCCCCTCCGGGCAGATCGGACAGGGAGAACTCCCCATCGAGGGGGGCAGTATGGCTCACCACTATGAACATCCGCACCCACCGATCCTAACGGACCATCCCCCCCGGGACCAAGGGCCGTGGACTGGGGGAGGGCCGGGATGTACCATACGCCCCTCATGTATTTGATCGTCGTTGGTGCCGGTGGTATCGGCTCGGCGATCATCGACCTCGCCGTGCACGATCGCCATAATGTCGTCGTCATCGAACGGGACCCGAAGAAAGCCGAGGGGGTAACGCGGAGGTACGACGTGCTCGTGATCAACGCCGATGCGGCCTCGGCGGATATCCTCCGCGAAGCGGGGGCGGAGCGGGCGGATGCCCTCATCGCCACGACTCATGACGACGCGACGAACCTCATGGTCATCGCGGCAGCGGGCGACCTCGGGGTGCCGACCATCGTCTCGGTGGTCAACAACCCCGAACACACGGAATTGTTCCGTCGCCTCGGGGCCCATGTCATGGAGAACCCCGACGTCATCGTCGCCGGGTACCTGTACCACTCCGCCTGGCACCCCCGCGTGCGGGATTTCGTCGCCCTCCCTGGGGGAGCGCAGGTGTTCCGGATCACGCTCAACGAGAACTCCCCCTTGGCGGGGCTCTCCCTCCGCGAGGCGGGGAAACAGGGGGTGATCCCGGAGGGCCTCCTCATCGCTGCGGTGGAGCGGGATGATGAGCTCATCATCCCCTCCGGCAGCACGGTGCTCCAGGCCGGAAACACCCTCACCGTGTTCACGAAGGGCCACATCCCGGGGTCCGTGATCGAGGGCCTCACCGGCTAGCTCCCATGGGGACCAAGGACCTCCGCATTGTCCTGCGGGACGTGGGGTCGCTTGCGCCGGTGGTGGGGGTGATGGCGGTGTGCTCCTTCCCGGTGGCGCTCGTGTCCGGAGAGATGCATGCCCTGTGGCCGCTGGGGTGGACCGTCCTCGCCTCCCTCGGCGTATGGGGAGGCCTCTACCTCCCGTTCCGCCGTGCGGAGGAGGCCCGGCTCAAGCACGGCCTCATCATCGCTGCCCTGGGGTGGCTCGTCGTGTCCACGCTCGGGGCGCTCCCGCTGTGCCTGGTGTCCGCTGCCCCGGGCGGAGACCTCCCCTATGCCGACTTCACGAGCGCGTTCTTCGAAGCCGTATCGGGGTTCACCGGGACCGGGCTCACGATGGCCACCCGGCCCGACCTCCTCCCGCGGACCCTCCAGTGGTGGCGGTCGTTCATGGAATGGGTGGGGGGGATGGGGGTGATCGTCCTCATGATCACCCTCATCGCCGGGCCGGGGATGACCGCGGCCAACCTCTACGTGGCCGAAGCCCGGGGGGAGAAGATCCATCCCTCCGTATTCTCTACGGTGCGCACGATGTGGTGGATCTTCGTTCTCTACACGTTCCTCGCCGTGGCGGGACTATGGGGGGCGGGGATGCCGCTATGGGATGCGGTGAACCACGGCATGACCGGCATCGCCACCGGCGGGTTCTCGATCTGGCCGGAGTCGATCGGCCGCTACAACTCCCTGGGAATCGAGCTCATCGTGATCCTGATCATGGTCGCGGGAGCGGTGAGCTTCGTCGTCCACTACCATACCCTCCAGCGCGGCCCGCGAACCCTCATCTCCGATGCCCAGACGCGCGCGCTGCTGCTCCTCCTTCTCGGGGGGACGGTCCTCCTCGCGGTGGTGCGGCTGGGCGGCGTTACGGCCGACACGGCGTTCCGTGGGGGGGCGTTCCAGTTCGCCTCTGCCCTGACCTGCACCGGGTTTCAGACCACGTCCCTCGCTGCGTGGTCCGATGCCGCGAAGCTGATCCTGATCGTGGGGATGGTGATCGGAGGCGCGGCGGGGTCCACAGCCGGCGGGGTCAAGGTGATGCGGTTCTTGCTCCTCGTGCGCGGGGCGAGCTGGCAGCTCAAACGATTGGCCCGCTCTCCGGATGCGGTGATCCCGCTGCGCCTCGGCCATCAGCCCCTCCCCGAGCCCGTAGCGTTCCGGCGGATCGGCGAGGCGGCGGTGCTGGCAACCCTGTGGTTCTCCTTCCTCATCCTGGGGGCGCTCCTCCTCTCCCGGTTCGCCCCGGACGCGCCGCTCGCCGACCTCCTGTTCGAGGTCGCCTCGGCCCAAGGGAACGTCGGGTTATCGGTGGGGATCACCGGGCCGACGATGCCCACCTTTGCCAAGCTCATCCTGTGCTTCCACATGTGGGTGGGACGGCTGGAGGTCATCCCCGTGCTGATGCTCGTCCGCGGCCTTCTCCTTCACCGCGATTGAGTCCCCCCTCGGGGCCTAGTAGTAGTACTGGGTGATGTTGTCCACCTCGAGCCCGCGGCCGTAGTACTCGACGGCCACCACCACCGCCTTCCCCGCCATCTCTACATCCACGAGCCCCCATAGGTACGCGCCGTGCCCGAACGTGCCGTCGAGGTCGTAGAACGTGGACTCGTGGGGGCCGAGCCCCAACTCCTCCTCGTACAGGACCACCCCATCCTGACGGTAGATCGTGATGTAGTAGGCCACGGCATCATTCCAGGGGTTCATGACGACGATCCCCGTGGCCGCATCCCCCACCTGCGTCCAATACCCCCCCAACCAGTAGGACTCCTCGGGATCAAGCTCGGGCACGGTCTGGCTGATGTGGTCGATCGAGACGAGCTCCCCATCCAGCAGGTACTCAAGCCCGATCACGAGCGGGACATCGCTCTCCACCGTCGCCACGCCCCAATGGGCATCCCCCGCCGGCACGTACCGCCCCAGCTGAACGAACGCCCCTCCGTAGGGGGCGAGGGTCTGCGATCGTGTCCACAGCTGCGTCCCGTACGCATCGTATACGCTGACCCGCACCTGGGCTGGGCTGGGCATCGTGCAGAGGAAGTTCATCTCCAGATCCTGCCCGCCGGAGCGGTCGTAGTAGAACGCGTAGAGATACTGCCCACAGGCGAGGACGCCCCCCAAAGCCAACATCGCCGCGAGAACCAAGATCCTGCGCATCATGTCCTCCTTACCCAACGCATCCTAAGTCTAGCCGCAGCCGGGGCTCGCGCACCGCCCGCGCCTCATCGAGGCGGCGCACTGGGGTCGCGTGGGGCGCCTCGCGGAGGAGCTCCGGATGCTCCCGCGCCTCCGCCGCGATCCGCAGCATGGCCTCGGCGAACGCATCGAGGACCTCCTTGGGCTCGGTCTCGGTGGGCTCGATCATCAGCGCTTCCCTGACGATGAGCGGGAAGTAGATCGTGGGGGGATGGAACCCGTAATCCATAAGCCTCTTCGCGATGTCGAACGTGCGCACGCCTTCCCCCACGCCCTCGCCGGACAGGACGAACTCGTGCTTGGCGAGACGGTCGTAAGGGAGCCTGTACGCGCCCTTGAGCTTCGCCTTGAGGTAGTTCGCGGCGAGGACGGCCCCCGCGGACGCTTCGCGCAGCCCCTCGTCGCCCAGGGTCAGGATGTAGGCGAGGGCCCGTACGATCACGAGCACGTTCCCGTAGTAGGGGTGGACCCGCCCGATCGACTTCGGCCGATCCCAGACCAGCTTGAAGCGCGCGCCCTCCCGAACGATGTCCGGGACGGGCAGGTAGGGGAGGAGGGACGCGGAAACGGTCACCGGGCCGGCCCCCGGGCCTCCGCCGCCGTGGGGGGTGGAAAACGTCTTGTGGAGGTTGATGTGGAACACGTCCGCCCCCATGTCGCCCGGGCGGGCCCGGCCGAGGTAGGCGTTGAGGTTCGCCCCGTCGAAGTAACAGAGGCCCCCCGCGTCGTGGACGAGCTCGGTTACAGTGAGGATGTCCTCCTCGAAGATCCCCAGGGTGTTGGGCACGGTGAGCATGATCCCCGCCACGTCCGGTCCCAGCGCCCGCTTCAGCGCCTCGACGTCCACCATCCCCCGCTGGTCGGACGGGAGGGAGACCACCGAGAACCCGGCCATCGCTGCCGACGCGGGGTTCGTGCCGTGAGCGGAGTCGGGGAGGAGGATCTTCGTCCGCACCCCGAGCTCGCCCCGGTCCTCGAGCCACCGCTTGAGGAGGAGCATCCCCGTGAGCTCTCCGTGCGCACCCGCCGCCGGCTGGAGGGTGATCCCGGGCATGCCGGCGATCCCCTTGAGGCACTCTCCCATCTCCCACAGGAGCGCGAGCGCCCCCTGGCACTCCTCGACGGGGAGGAGGGGGTGGAGGTCGGCGAACCCGGGGTGCCGGGCGAGGTCCTCGTGGAGCTTGGGGTTGTGCTTCATCGTGCACGAGCCCAACGGGTAAAAACCCGTGTCCACCCCGTAGTTCTTCCGGGAGAGGGCGGTGTAGTGGCGAACGAGGTCGGGCTGGGAGACCTCGGGGAGGCGGGGCCCCTCCCGCCGCCGCAACCCGGCGGGGATCGCGCCGAGGATCTCTTGTTCCGTCTTGGTCAACGGAGGCAGCGCCACCGCCCGCCGCCCCGGCGCGCCGCGGTCGTAGATCGTGCTCATCTCCCCTCCAGTGCCGCCGCGAACCGGTCCAGTTCCCCTTCGGTCCGCTTCTCGGTGACCGCGACGAGGAACCCATCGCGAACCCCCATCGGCGCGAGGACGTCCGGGGGGAGGACAGCGATCCCCGCCCGGCGCAGCTTGGCCACTGCGCCTTCGGGGTCCGGGCACCGCACCACGAACTCATGGAAGAACAGGCCTTCGAATGCCAGGCAGTAGCCAGGGAGTGACGTGATCCGCTCGGCGAGGGCATGGGCCCGCTCGTAGCAGAGGAGGGCCACCCGGCGCAGACCGTTGGGGCCGAGGGCAGCGAGGTACACCGTGGCGGCAAGGGCGCAGAGGGCGGAGTTGGTACAGATGTTCGACGTCGCCCCCTCGCGCCGGATGTGCTGTTCGCGCGTCTGGAACGTCATCACGTACCCCAGCCTCCCCTCCACATCCTGGGTCTGGCCCGAGACGCGGCCCGGCATCCGCCGCAGGTGCGCCATCCGCGTGGCGAAGAACCCGAGGAGCGGCCCCCCGAACGAAAGCGGGTTCCCGAGCGGCTGCCCCTCCCCCACGATCACGTCCGCTCCAAACGAGCCCGGGGGCTCGATCACGGCAAGGGGGATCGGATTCACGTACGCGATGAGGAACGCCTTGTCCAGGCAGTCCTTCAGCCCCGTGAGGTCCTCGAGGATCCCGAACCCGTTCGGCTGTTGGACGATGAGGGCACACGTCCCGGCCGGGATCTGCCCGAGGGCGAGCCGACCGTCCTCACCGTAGGGGACCTCGTGGAGGGCCAGGCCCGCCCCCCAGGCGTAGGTGGCGACGACCTCGCGGAGGTGGGGCAACAGCGAGCGCGGGGCGAGCACAACCTTCCCTCCCACGGTGCGATGGGCCATCAGCACGGCCTCCGCGAGCGCGGTCGCCCCGTCGTACATCGAGGCGTTGGCCACCTCCATTCCCGCAAGCTCGCAGATCATCGTCTGGAACTCGAACATCCAGGTTAGGGTCCCTTGGGAGAGCTCGGCCTGGTAGGGGGTATAGGCGGTGGAGAACTCGGAGCGGGAGAGGACGTGGCCCACCACGGGCGGGATGTAGTGGTCGTACAGCCCGCCCCCGAGGAACGGGATCAGCCTCCGGCCGGCGGAATGCTCGGCGAGGCCGATCACGTGGCGCTGCACCGCGAGCTCGTCGCGGGCAGGGAGGCCCACCGGACGGTACCGCTCTCGCACCGCCCTCGGGATATCGTTGAACAGGGCCTCTACGTCGGGGAGGCCGATCGCATCGAGCATCGCACGGACGTCCTCCGCGGTGTGGGGGAGGTAGGGGTTCATCCGCTGCCCTCCACGAACGCCTCATAGCCGGCTGCGTCGAGGAGGGCATCCGCCTCCCGAGGGGCGCTCACCTTCAGCGTGCACAGCCACCCTTGCCCGTAGGGATCCTTGTTCACGAGGTCGGGAGCCCCTGCGAGGGCGTCGTTGACCGCCACCACTTCCCCGCTCAGGGGGGCGAACACCTCCCCCACGGCCTTCACCGACTCCACGGTCGCCAACCGCTCCCCGCGCTGCGTCTTCTTCCCCAGCGGAGGGAGCTCCACGAACACGATGTCCCCGAGCTGCTGTTGGGCGTGGTGGGTGATCCCCACCCGCGCCTCCTCCCCTTCCAGGCGGACCCACTCGTGATCCTTCGTGTACCTGAGGTCTTTGGGAATCAACGCTCCTCCTTGTCGAATGCTAGAACGGCACGACCTCCCCCTGCTTGGCCGGGGAGTAGAAGGTGGCCGAGCTCTTGTGGAACATGAGCCGGAACTTCCCGAGCGGGCCGTTCCGCTGCTTGGCGATGATGACCTCCGTGTCCGCCACCGGCCCTGTCTGGTCGGGATCGTCGTAGTAGTCGGGGCGGTAGATGAAGACGACGAGGTCGGCATCCTGCTCGATGGCCCCCGATTCGCGGAGGTCGGAGAGCTGGGGGCGCTTGGACTCCCGCCGCTCCACGGCCCGATTGAGCTGGGAGCAGGCGATCACCGGCACCTCGAGCTCGCGGGCCAACGCCTTCAGGGCCCGGGAGATATAGGCGATCTGCTGCTCGCGCACATCGCTCTTGATCCCCGCCTCCACGAGCTGGAGGTAGTCCACCACCACGAGGTCCAACCCCCCGTGGCGCTTCATCATCTGCCGCGCCTTGGCCTTGATGGAGAGGACCGATGCGGTGGAAGCATCGTCCACGAGGATCACCGCATCGTGGAGGCGGCCCGCGGCGTCGGCGATGAGGCCCCACTTCGCGGCGGGGAGGTACCCATCGCGCAGCCGTTGTAGGTCGACCTGGGCTTCGGCACAGAGAAGGCGTTCCAGGACTTGCTCCTTGGTCATCTCGAGCGAGAACAGGCCCACCTTCTTCTTCTCCGCGACCGCGGCATGGCGGATGATCCCCAGCGCCAGCGAGGTCTTGCCCGTGCCCGGCCGCCCGGCGAGCACGATGAAGTCCGACCGCCGAAGCCCCGAGGTGAGGGCATCGAACTCCTCGAACCCGGTGGACAGGGCCGCCACCGGGCGCCGGCGGGGATCCTTGTGGACCTCCATCAGCATCTCGAGATGCCCCTCCAGGAAGTCGCGCACGAGGTGGAAGCTGGGCACCGACCGCCGCTCGGCGATGGCGAACACCGCCTCCTCCGCCCGGTCCATCACCCCCTCGAGCGGGAGGTCCTCCTGATGGGCAAGGGCGGCTACCCTCCCCCCGGCCTCGATCAGCCACCTCCGAAGGGCCTTGTCCTCGATGATCCCCGCGTAGTGGTCCACCGCGGCCACGGTGGTGACCTGGCCCGTCAGCTCAGCGAGGTAACTGCGGCCCCCCACCTTGGCCAGCTGCCCCTTCTCTTCAAGCCGGTTCGCCACTGCCACCGCATCGGCGTGCTCCCCCCGCTCGAACAGCTCGAGGATGACCCCATAGATGAGCTGATGGGCGCGGAAGTAGAAGTGCTCCGGCTTGAGGCGGTCCACGACCGTCGGGACGACCTCTTCCGGATCGAGCAGCACCGCTCCCAGGACGAGCTGCTCTGCTTCCTGGTTGCGCGGGACATGGAGGACACCCTTTTCTCCGGCCACGGCACGATCTTACTCCCTCGGCGCGGGCTGGCCCAAGGCCGCGCCGCGCATTGCCCGGCACGAATTGGGAGGCTATACTTGGCTTCAAACCCACGGCCCCAAGCGGCAAAAGGAGGAGGTAGTTTGGCGTTGCTCTCGATGAAGGATCTCCTGGAAGCGGGGGTCCACTTTGGACATCGCACCCGCAAGTGGAACCCCAAGATGGCTCGCTACATCTACACCGAACGGAAGGGCATTCACATCATCGACCTCGGGCAGACGCTCGACCTGTTCGAGCGCGCCTACGAGTTTGTGCGGAGCCAATCCGCGCAGGGCAAGCCCGTCCTGTTCGTCGGGACGAAGCGACAGGTCCAGCCCACGATCGAAGAGGAAGCCAAGCGGTGCGGAAGCCCGTACACGAACCAGCGGTGGATCGGGGGATGCCTCACCAACTTCGAGGTCATCCGCCGCCGCATCCTGCACATGCTCGAGCTGGAGCGCAACTTCGCCGAGGGGAAGTACGAGCGGCTTCCCCTGAAGGAGCGGATCAAGCTGGAGAAGGAGCTCAACTACCTCCGCCGGAACCTGGACGGCCTGCGGAACCTGGACCGGCTGCCGGGGGTCGTGTACCTGATCGATCCCACGGTTGAGGTCCACGCCGTGCGGGAAGCGAACCTTCTTGGGATCCCCATCGTCGCGATCTGCGACACGGATTCCGATCCCGACCAGGTGGACTACCCAATCCCGGGCAACGACGACGCCATCAAGTCGACGAGGCTCATCACCGCCCGCATCGCCGACGCCGTGATCGAGGGCCGGGAAGGGCTCCAGGCCACCGAGGCCCCGGCCACGGAGCCCAGCGAACCCGAGGTGATGCCCGAGCCGGAGCTGTTGAACGTGGACCCGGAGGGTCACCTCATGGAGATGTGGGAGGAGCTCGCCGGCGAGGAGGGGAAGGACTGATGGCCGACGTGAATCTGGAACTGATCAAACGCCTTCGCGCGGACACAGGGATCGGGATCCTGGACTGCAAGGCGGCCCTCGCCAAGGCCGGTGGGGACCTGGAGAAGGCGAAGCTGATCCTGCGCAGGGAGGGGAAGGAGTTCCTGGCAGGCCAATCCCGCGCGGCGAACGAAGGCCGGGTCGAGGCCTATGTCCACCACTCGGGGAAGGTCGGGGTCCTCCTCGAGGTGAACACCTCCACCGATTTCGCCGCCAATTCCGAGGCGTTCCGGGAGTTCATCCGCAACCTGGCGATGCAGATTGCCGCCGCGAAGCCCCGCTGGGTGAGGCCGGAGGACGTCCCCCCCGAAGCGGTGGCCGAGGAGCGGGAGATCCAGCGCGCGAAGGCGGAGAAGGAGGGGAAACCCCCCCACATCGTGGACAAGATCGTCGAGGGCCGCCTCCAGAAGTTCTACGAGGAGCACTGCCTCGTGAAGCAGCCCTACGTGCGGGACCCAGCGTTGAAGGTGGAGGACCTCCTCGCGGATCTCGGGGCCAAGCTCGGGGAGCCGGTGATCATCCGCAGGTTCGCCCGGTTCGAGGTGGGCGTAGGGTGAAACTGCGCTGGCAGCGGGCGCTGGTGAAGCTGTCCGGCGAGCTCATCGGCGGACGGGGGGGGCCCCTCGATGCGGGGGGCCTGCGCTTTTGCGCGCGAG
>DSBZ01000039.1 GCA_011057175.1 Candidatus Acetothermia bacterium | reverse complement strand
GGGGAGGGAGGTCGCCCCCTCCAGCGCTGCGATCCGTTCCAGCACGTCCTCGTCGCCGGGAAGCTCCTCGAGGGCCCGCCGGTACGCGGCGAGGGCGGCCTCGCGCGCGGCCCCGATCGCCTCGTCGAGGGCGGCGATTCTCGCCTCGCGCTCTGGGCCCTCGGGGAGCTCGGTCTCGACGAGCTCCTTGTCCGATTCGAGATCGGCCATCTTCTCCTCGTAGAGGGAGCCGATGATGAACGAGAGGTACGGCTCCTCGACCTCTCCTTTCTCGCGGATGCGCTCGAACGCGGCGATCCCCTGATCGAGGTCCTCGCTCTTCACGTACATCGCCTCGAGGATCGGGTCGTCGATGAGCACGACCGCCGTCCGCCGCTGCTCGTTCAGCCACGCGTCGAACCTGTCCCGAGCGACCTCGGCTTCGGCGTCGGTCCGTACGCGATCGGCCACCTCCTCGAACGCGGGCTCCCTCGCCTCGTGGCGGTCGGTGAGTAGGATGACGTGGAACCCAAATTGGGTTTCCACGATGCCGCTCATCTCGCCGACCTCGAGGGCGAACGCCGCCTCCTCGAACGCGGGATCCATCTTCCCCCGGGTGAACCAGCCGAGGTCCCCGCCTGCGGTAGCGCTGGGGCAGGTGGACCGCTCACGCGCCAGGTCAGCGAAGTCCGCCCCGAGGGCGAGTTCGTCGAGGATCGCCTGGGCCTCCTCCGCGGTGGCGACGAGGATGTGGGAGGCGCGGATCTCTTCCTGTGTGCTGTAGTCGGCCTTGTGCTCTTGGAAGTACTGACGGAGATCGTCCTCCGACAACTCGATCGGGCCCACTACCGCTGCCTGAACCCCCCCGTAGAGGAGCTGCTCAGCCACACTGGCTCGGCCCTCTTCCTTGAACTCCTCGAGGGTTCCGCCGTAGATCGTGAAGTAGTTGATGAGGTCCTGCTCGGTCATCTCGTAGGCATCGAGCATCGCCTGGTATTGCCGTTCGAACTCGGCCTCGATCTCCTCAGGGCTGACGACGATCTCTCGCCGCTCCGCCTCGCCTTCCACGATCCCGCGCGTGACGAGGCTGCTCACAGCGGTCAGCGCGAGATCGAGGTCGAACAGCCGCCCCCGGGCCCCGACGAGGAAGGCCTGGATGTCGATCCCGAACTGGCTGTAGAGCTGTCTGTAGAAGCCGAGGATCTGGGCCCTCATGTCGTCGAACGCGTCCCGGGAGAGGGGATGGCCATTCACGGTGATGAACGCCGAGGTCTCCGGCCGGGCGGTGGTCGGTTCGGTCGCGGGCTCGGGAGTGGCCACGGGGGCCACGGAGAGCTGGGCAGGCTCGGAGGTCACGCTTCCGCACTCGCTGGAAACGACGACGGTGTACGTTCCCCCATCATCGGCCGTTGCTGTGGCGAGGGTGAACGTGGGGCCCGTCGCTCCAGGGATGTCTGCGCCGTCCTTGCGCCATTGGTAGAGGAGGGGCCCCTCGCCCGATGCCACCACGGCAAGGGTCACCTCCGTTCCGGCCTCTGCCTCCTGCGACGCGGGCTGAACGACGATCGTCGGCGCCTCGGCCACAGCGAGGAGCGCAGCCTCGGAGGTCACGCTTCCACACGCGTTCGTGACCACGACCGTGTAGGCTCCGGCGTCGGCGCTCGTGACGGCGGGGAGGGTGAGGATGGCGGTTGTGGCGCCCGCGATGGCTGCGTCGTCCTTCCTCCACTGGTAACTCAAGGGCGGGGTTCCGGTCGCAGACACGCTCATCAGGACGGAACTCCCGGCGCACGCGGTCTGGGCGGATGGGTGGGCGCTGATCGTCGGAGGTACGTTCACAGTGAGGGTGGCCGGACCCGAGCTCACGTTGCCCGCGCTATTCCTCACGGTAACCGTGTAGCTCCCGGCATCGGACGCGGAGGCTGATTTGATCGCGTAGCTCGCGCTTGTTGCGCCAGGGATCGCCGTTCCGTCCTTGTTCCATTGATAGCTGAGGGGCGTCGTGCCCCTCGCCTCGACGCTGAACGTGACCGATCCGCCGGTGCAGATCGTTTTCCCTTGGGGTTGAGTGGTGATCGCAGGCGGGGTCCCTTTGCCGCACCCGGCGAGGAGAGCCCCAATCCCAACAACGACTAACACTGCCACAACCGCACGCATCCGCATGTCCGAACCTCCTTCAACGGAAAGAGCTTACCCGGTACGGGCGCTCGCCAACAGCGCGAATCACCGGATCGGTTCACCCCCCGGCGAGGTAGGCCCGCGCCCGGTGCCGGGCGTAGAGCGTCCACCGCTCCGTGTTCCGCTCGGCCAGCGCTGCCTCCCCCTGGCGCAGCATCTCCGGGGTCCAGGTCCGGTCCTCCATTTGAAGCTCGTCCCGCGGGGCGGTGTTCATGACCGCCTTCAGAGCGCAGATGGAGGCGAGGTCCTCCTCCGGGTAAGGGCCCATCCACCACCCGAGGGTGAAGAGGTCGCGGGGACCTTCGTTCCTCCACTTCTCCATCAGGGCCGGATCGAGGAGCGCCTTCCCGATCCCGCGGCGGCGATGGTCGGCGAGGACAGCGATGTCGCAATCCGCGATGTGGCGGTTATGGGAAGCGGCGTAGAGGAAGACGTTGGCCGATGCGATCGCCTGGTCCCCCTTCCAAGCCACCCACCGGTGGACGGACCAGTACGGGGGGACGGAGCGCAGCTTCCTCTCCCAGTGTTCGAGCGTCCGGGGCGGGTCCTCGGGCCATGATTCGGCCCGCAAGCGGGTGGCGAGGGCATGGACCGCGGCCACCTCGTGGCGCGGCGCAATCTGCACATTGAACGCGCGGATCTCCGGTGGGTTCTCTCGCATGGCATTTCCCCCTCTTCCGGGAGGCAGGAAAGGCGAATGGTACCCTGAAGCGATGGGACCGACAACCGTGCCGGCTCTGACCTCGATCACGGCCCGTCTTCGTCCGTGGTCACGAGATCCCAGAACCCGGCGAGGGTCTTGGGGCCGATCCCCGACACTTGGAGGAGGTCATCCACCGTGCGGAACGGACCGTGTTCCTCGCGGAACGCCACGATGCGGGCGGCGAGGACGGGCCCCACCCCGGGTAGCTTCTGCAGCTCCTCGGTGGAAGCACGGTTGAGGTTGAGCTTCCCTTCGAGAACGAACTCGATCGGGACCACGACCGCGGGGATGTCCACCGCCGCAAGCGGGAGCCGCGGCGGAGGGGTGGGGGGGATGAGGCGCACCCCCGCGTACACGAGGAGAGCGAATACAAGGGCGCACGCCGCCCAGAACCGCGGCCCGCCACGCCCGTTAGGGGAAGAGCTCCTTGATGCGCTGGACACCCCATCGCTCCTGCTGGGTGCGGGCCAGCTCTGGCTGTCGCTCGTACCTTTCCTTGGCGAACTTGGACTTCCAGCGCGCGAGGTGGATCTCGCGCAGCTCGGCACGGAGGGCGGGATCAGCGAGGGCGGGATGGCAAGCCAAAGTTTCCAGCTCGGGGAGGTACACGTTCACGCTTGCGGCGCGATCGAACAAGCTCACGCTGCGCTCCTGGTCAGTGGGGAGAAGGGCCACCGCTTGGCGGAAGAGGTCCCGCCGCTCGAGCTCTTCCCTGGCCCGCTCCGCCATCCGCCGGCCGTGGGCGCGGTGGGCGGGGAGCCGCCACACGGGGAACCGGCGCAGCTCATGGGGGCAGCCGTTGTGGGAGGGGAACGCGCTCGGGTCGGCCACGATCCGACCATGCCAGGCCAGGCACTCCGCGCAGGTGCGCCACGAGACAGTTGTGTAGCACTGCCAAAGGGCGGTCCGCCCGCGGAGAAGATGCCCGAGCACCCGCACGAGGTTCATCATCCGTGGTGCCGAGGGTGGGAATCGAACCCACACGCCCTTCTCAGGGCACGGGATTTTGAGTCCCGCGCGTCTGCCAGTTCCGCCACCCCGGCATCAGGGCGATTATAGCCGCTTCCCTCGGCACGCCTGGCACAGACCGTACCCCTGGATCACTGCCTCCGAGAGGTGGAACCCGTGGCGGGCCGCGGCGCGGGCGACGACCTCCGTCAGGCTGGGATCGGCGAACTCGATGACCCTTCCGCAACTGCGGCACACGAGGTGGCCGTGATCCTCGCGGCCCCACGTGTGCTCGTAGTGGGCGTGGGCTTCGCCGAACGACACCCGGCGCACGAGCCCAGCCTGTTCCAGGAGTTCCAGGGTGCGGTACACGGTGGCGGCCGAGGAAACTGATCCGCGCAAGGCCGCCCACAGCTCGGCGGCCTCGAAGTGGGTGGGGAGGGCGAACACCGTTTCCACCACCGCCCGCCGCTGGCCCGTGACGTGGAGGCCGCGCTTGCGCAGGAACGCCTCGAACAGCTCGACCGGCCTGTCCATCTTTCGCTCACTTTGCCCAAGCGTCACGAAGGCGTCAACTTTGGTTTTTCCCCGCCATGAGGTGCCTTTGGGCGGGAGCTCCCTTCTTCCGGGCCTTCGAGGAGGGAGAGCACCCTCTCCGCGAGCGCCAGGAACGGGCCCCGGGCCTGTGGGAGGAGCACAGCCGGCCGTCCCCGATCCCCTCCCTGGACCACCGCGGGGAGGAGGGGGAGCCGGCCAAGGAAGGGGACGCCCATCCTCGCTGCCAGTTCCTCTCCGCCGCCCACCCCATAGAGGGCGATCTCCCGTCCGCAGTGGGGGCAGACGAGGCCCGCCATGTTCTCCACCAGCCCGATCCTCTCCACCCCCACCTTGCGGGCGAAGTTCACCGCCTTGCTCGCGTCGAGGAGGGCCACCTCCTGGGGCGTCGTGACGACCACCGCCGCCTCCCCCCTCCCCACGAGCTGGGCCACTGACAATGCCTCGTCCCCCGTCCCCGGAGGGAGGTCGACGACGAGGAGATCCAGCGGCGGCCAGGCCACATCCTCGAGGAGCTGCTGGATCGCCTTCATCTTCAAAGGCCCTCGCCAGATGACGGGGGCGTCGGCGCGGGGGAGGGCGAACGCGAGGGAGGCCACGACCAGGTTGTGGGGCGTGCTCACCGGAACAGGCTTCCCGTCCCGGAGCGGCATCGTCGCCCCCTCGATCCCGAGCATCTTCGGGACGTTGGGCCCGTGGAGGTCGGCGTCGAGGATCCCCACCTCGAGCCAGTGGGCGAGGGCCACCGCCACGTTCACAGCGACAGTGGACTTGCCGACACCTCCCTTCCCCGAGAGGACCATGAGCACGTGCTGGGGTTTGTTCACAAGGCTCCTCTCCTAGATGCGGAATTCCTTCCCCACCGCGAGCGCCTCCGAGCCCGGAAAGCGCACGAGGAGGGACGCTGTCGCCTCCTCGCCGGTGCAGTGTCCTGGGGCGACCCCTTGCGTCGTCTGGCCCAATCGAGCTGCCACTTCCCTGATCCGGTGAGATGGCGCTCGACCGAGGTGGAAGCCACCCAGGACGAGGTGGAGGCCGGCTCCGGTGAGCTCGGACGCGCGGTCCGCCATCCGCTCTACGCCGGGGTGGGCGCACCCCGAGACGAGCACGGACAGGAAGACGTCAGTGAGCTGGGCCAGGTTCACGCCCAGGGCTTGGGCGTTGTGCGCGAGTAGCAGCCGGTCGGCCCCGGTATCGAACAGGATTCTACGTTCCCCCACTTCGACGAGGGCGCAGAATCCCCATCCCTCGTGGAGAGGGGGATGGGCTACGTTGTCGTACAGGACGAGAACGCGCATCAGCTAGCTCAGCGCTCCAGTCGGACACCCGGACAAACACATCCCGCATCGCCGGCACAAGGCTGGATTCACCCGTGCTTTTCCACTGCGCATCTCGATGGCCCGATGTGGGCAGACGTTGGCACATTGTCCGCACCCGATGCACTTCCCCGTATCCACGATCGGCACGCCGCCCGCCGATGTCGCTGCGACTCTGGGGAAGCGCGCTTCGGGGCCGGCCATTCCCTGCGCCCTGCCCCAGCCGGGCCCCCTTCCCCGACCACGGCCTCCGCCGCGGCCCATTCCCCTGCCTCGTCCCGCAGAAGGACCGGTTCCGTCACCCTGTGGCATCGCCCCGCTCCTCGGTCCGCTGTCTCCGGCCAGGCAAGGCCCGCACGTAGAACCGGTGGCCTCGGTACTCGATCTCGACGATCGTCCCCGTTGCGACGAGTTCTTCCACAACCTCCCCGCCCGCCCCGTCCCTCGCCAGGAGCTTCCGCACCGCTCCTTCGCGCATCGGGTGCACCGCGACGATGGAGAGGAGGTCCCTTCTCGCATCGCCGCTTGCCGCGAACGCATCCCCCTCGTACCCAATGAGGAGTTCCACGTGCGACAACTGCGCGCTGAGGATGGAGAAGGCCGCGACGAGGCGCTCCCCCGGCGGCGGTTCCACCCCCGGTTCGGCCGGCGGCCGGGTGGGGACCGCGAGGTAGGCGACGCGAGGGCGCACCTCGCCCAGGAAGTCCGCGATCCGGTGGAGCTCTTCGGCGTGGTCGTTGACCCCCGAGGCGAGCATCGTCTCCGTGACCAGGATCCCCCCGAAGGTCCGAGAGAACTTCCGGATTCCAGCCAGGATGGAGGTCAGTGATAAGTCGCGGTGGGGGCGGTTGATCCTCCGCCACACGGCTTCGCTGACCGCGTCGACCTTCAGCGAGACCCAGTTCGCAGCAGAGAGGTCCTCCCTCACATCGTCGCGGCCGACGAGCGAGGCGTTCGTGATCACGGCGATGGGAACCCCGAGCTCCTTGAGGGCCAGAATCTCCGCGCCGAGGTTCAGATCGAGCGTGGGCTCCCCATCCGGGACGAACGTGAGGTGGTCCACCTCCTCCCCGCGACGGAGGGCCTCACGGACCTGGGCCCGTACGGCGTCCATGACTTCCTCGGGCCGATAGAACGTACGGCGCTCGACCCCCATGGTCGGCGTCCATCCGAGCTGGCAGTAGATGCAGGAGTAGCTGCAGGTCTTGGGGGGAACGTTGTTGATGCCCAGCGAGCGGCCGAGGCGGCGTGAAGGGACCGGTCCGAACGTGGGGCTCACCGTGTCCATTGATTGCCGTCTCCCTCCCCAGCCACCCCTGTGGCCGATGATGTCTTGAGCCCGATCGCCGCGGTCAGTCGCTCCCAGAGGAGGCGGATCGCCTCCGCCGCCGGGCCACCCCCGTCTTCGATGAGCGGCCGCCCCGCAACGAGGGCTGCCACTACCTCTTCGTCGTAGGGGATCCTTGCTAGAATTGGGATCCCCTCGCTTTGGGCGTGGGCAGCGATCTCGTCCGCGAGATCGGGGGCGAGGTCGGCCTTGTTGATCGCGACCAGGGGCTTGGCGCGAAACTGGCGGGCTACCGCCGCGACCCGCTTCAGGTCGTGGAGGGCAGACCGGCTGGGCTCCGTGACGATCAGTGCCACGTGCGCTCCGGAAAGGGAGGCGATCACCGGGCACCCGATCCCCGGGGCCCCGTCGACGATGAGGAGCCGTGCCGCCTCTGCCCGCGCGAGTTCACGGGCCCTCATCTTGACCTGGGTCACGAGCTTCCCCGACGCCTCCTCCCCCGGCCGGAGCTCCCCGTGAACGAACACCCCGTAGCGGCAGCGGGAGACCTGGATCCAGCCCGAGAGCTGCCGCTGCATCGCGATCGCCCCCGCTGGGCACACGAACGCGCACGCCCCGCACCCCTCGCAGGACAGGGAATCGATGCGGAAGGCCTCGCCCGCCCTCTCCACAGCGCCGAACCTGCACGCTGAGGCACACGCCCCGCAACGGGTACACAGGTTCGGGTCGATCCCCGCCTTCTCCGAGCCCTGGTAGGGGCTGCGGTCCGTGGTCTCGGGGCGGAGGAGGAGGTGCAGGTCGGGGGCGTCCACGTCGCAATCGGCGATCACGGCGTCGCGGGCCAACGCGGCGAGCGAAGCGACGAGGGTCGTCTTGCCGGTGCCCCCCTTGCCTGAGACCACCACGAGCTCGGTCATCGTGCGCGCTTCGCTCCGTTCAGGGAGGCCTCCAGGAGGCCGAGGAACGGGTCCGTCCACTCGGGGAGGACCTCCAGGAGCGGAATCCCATGGGCGTACGCGGAGGCGATGCGCCGGTCCATCGGGATCCTGAGGAGCACAGGGATTTCCTGATCCCTGCAGTGACGCTCCACCGTGTCGGTTCCGATCCCGTCCTTGCTGATTACCACTCCGGCTGGGACCCCGAGGATCTGCGTCACCTCGAGGGCGAGGCGGAGGTCGTGGAGCCCGAACGGGGTCGGCTCGGTCACGAGGAGGGCGAAGTCGGCACCCTTGAGCGTCTCGATCACCGGGCACCCTGTCCCCGGAGGGGCGTCGAGGATCGTCAGCTGCCTCTGGCCCATCCGTTCCTTGAGCTTGCGGACGATCGGGGTCGCCATCGGCTCCCCAACGTTGAGGATCCCTTGGAGAAACCGGACCCCTTGGGCCTCTCCCTCCTCGACCCACCCGATCGCCTCGGGCCTCTCCCGGATCGCCCGTTCCGGACAGGCGAGGGCGCATAGCCCACACCCGTGGCAGAGCTCGGGATGGAACAGGACCTTCCGTCCGACCACGGCGAGGGCCCCGAACCGACACGCCTCAGCGCAGCGGCCGCAGAACGTGCACCGGCCGAGGTCCACCTCGGGGACGAGGATCTCCACCGCCTCGCGGCCGGTGATCCGCGGGGAGAGGAAGAGGTGGGCGTTCGGCTCCTCGACGTCGCAGTCGATGAACTCGACAGACCCGCGATCGCCTGCGGCAAGCGCAAGCGAGACGGCCACCGTCGTCTTGCCCGTCCCGCCCTTGCCCGAGGCGACGGCAAGGGTGACCCCGCCGTCAGCCGCCTTGGCCATGGAACATGTGTCGATCGCAGGGATCGCCCTCGCTCAGCCGCCCCTTCTTCCAGGCCTCGATCGCGTCCCGCACTGTCCCCGACGCACCTGTCCGCACCTCGATCCCGCGCTCGTGGAGAAGGGCCAGAGCCCGCCGGCCAAGACCAGCACAGAGGACGACATTCACCCCGGCGTCAGCCAGGAGCTGGCCGGGGAGGCCGGTCCCGCCCATGTGTTCGGACTCGTTGGCGAGGACCTCCACCTCCCCGGTTTCCGTGTCGACCACCGTGTAGGTCGGCACCCGGCCGAAGTGTTCGCCCACCAGGTCGTCAAGCCCGCCCGCTCCCTCGCTTGGGACACACACCTTCATCTGCTCCTCCTCATCTGCTTCACCAGTACGGGTAAGGGTACCCTGGCTGGGCTCCGTAGGGCGGTGGAGCGTACCCCCACGGCTGAGCCGGGACCCCGTACGCCGGGTAGCTGCCGTACGGCCAGTAGCCGTACCGCCACCACCCGCGGGGCAGCCACGGGTAGAAACGGCAGAACGGGTACGGGTTGCCCATTCCGCGCCCGAACCCCCAAAAGCCGCGTCCGCGGCCGTAGAATCCTCTAGGCATCTCGGTCTCCTCCTTCCATCTCGCGGAGCTTCCGACGAACTTCGGCGAGTTGGGTCTCCAGGTCGGCGATCCGCTCCTTCAGGGCCTGCGGATCTACACTCGCTCCCCACCTCACCTGTCCGGGCAGAGCGCCCTGCCCCGAGGGGTACATCCCATCACCCAACCCGCGGCCCATCCCACGACCCATGCCCTGTCCCATGCCCGCGCCCCGCCCCATCCGCCTTCCGGGGCCTCCGCCGATACCGGGGCGCGGTGCAGCAGGTGCCGAGCTCGGGGCAAGCCTCCCGGCGATGTAGGCCAGAACAGCCTCCTGTACGGTCATCCCGCTGACAGGGACCATTCCGATCCCCGCCGCCGCGAACACGCCTGATACGTTCGGCCCGAAGTTCCCGGCCAGGACAGCACGCGGGTTGTGCTTGGCGACAAGCTGCGCGGCCTGGATCCCCGCTCCGGAGCCCGCATCCTGGAACGGGTTCGGGATCACCTGGGATCCGCGGACCTCGGTGCCTTCCAGTTCGACCAGGGTGAACGTCGGGGCCCGTCCAAATACCGGGGAGACGGCGTCGTCAAGCCCGCCGGTCCCCGTGGCAGCAAGGACGTGGACGCTCATTCCGACTCCTCAAGCTCATGCAACCGCGCCTTGATCCGGGCCAGCTCGCCCTCGAGTGCCTCAGCGCGGGACGACAAGAAGCGTACCTCGTCCTCCCGGCTCGGAGCCGCCATTCCCCATGGACCCTGGCCCCATGGGGGC
>DSBZ01000151.1 GCA_011057175.1 Candidatus Acetothermia bacterium | reverse complement strand
GCGGCCGGCCGCAGCGAACGGGTGATCCAGTACCGATCCATCCCCATCGAGACGGCCCGCTATCGGGGGGGACGCATCGACTACTATGCCGACATCACCGAGCTCAAGCGGTTGGAGGACGCCCTGCGCCAGGAGAAAGCCCAGCTCGATGAGGTGAACCGCAACCTGCGGAACTTCAGCGATGTCGTGTCCCATGACCTCCGCAACCCGACGCGCACCGCGCTGGGGTACCTCACGCTGATCCTCGATCGCCACGCCAACGGGGAGCTGCCCGCCGAGGTGCGGGAGGACCTGGAGAAGGCCCAGGCCCGCCTGCGGCGCATGGATCAGCTCATCGTGGACCTGACCAAGTTCTCCCAGATGCGCATCGATCCCACCCGCTACGAGGAAGTGGACGTGGGGAGGTTGGTCCAGGAGGTGTGCGAGGACCTCGGCGACCGGATCAAGTCGGTGAGCGTGACGATCGCCCCGGACATGCCCCGGGTCTGGGCCGTGCCCTCGCTGCTGCGGGACGTGTTCCAGAACCTCATCTCCAACGCGGCCAAGTTCAACGACAAGGCCCTGCCGACGGTCGAGGTGGGATGGAAGCCCTATCGGGGGGACTCATACCTCTTCTACGTTCGGGACAACGGTCCTGGCATCGAAGCCGACTACCTGGACATCATCTTCAACATCTTTGAGAAGCTGGACAGGAAAACCGAAGGCACCGGGGCCGGCCTGGCGATCTGCCGCCGGATCGTGGAAGAGCACGCGGGGCGGATATGGGCGGAGTCGGAGGTTGGGGTTGGGACGGTCTTCAAGTTCACGATCCCCCGGGTGCCGGTGAACAAAGGGGTGGAGAGCGATGCCCGTTGAACGGCGAATGGTGGTGCTGGTGGTGGAGGACGACGAGTCCCACTACGAACTGATCGAGCGGTCCGTGCGCGGCCTGGAGAAGGCGGGGACGCGGTACGACCTGCACTGGGCTCAGGACGGGGCCGAGGCCCTCGACTTCCTGTTCCGCAAGGGCAAGTACAAGGACGCTCCCCGTCCCAACTTGGTCCTCCTCGACCTCAAGCTCCCCAAGGTCAAGGGCCAGACGGTCCTGGAGAAGATGAAGACCGACGAGAAGCTGCGCAAGATCCCGGTCGTCGTCCTCACTGTGTCCACGAGCGACGAGGAGATGGCGCGGGCCTACGACTCGGGAGCGGCCGGCTTCCTCAACAAGCCGGCGAGCCGGGACGACTTCGATCGCCTGCTGAACACGGTTTGGGACTACTGGCGCATCGTCCGCGTTCCGGACTAGGGCCAGAGGTGTGTGCGGTTGGGCGCGCACGTGGCATCACGTGGTGCGCCTTGTCCTTTGCCCTTCCCTCGAAGAACGTAACCTCGATCACGGGCCACGGCCACGATGCCCAGGCATGGTGCCGCCGAGCGGGGGTTCCGACCCCGAAGGCTACCGTTCGAATCGGTACGGCACGCGGTCGAGAGCCGCTTCCTGGCCTCCTGTTCCTCGCCTCGGGGAGGGACCTCGGTCCCTCCCCCCTCTCTTAGAGCGGGAGACGGCCAGAGCATTCGTAGGACGTCTAGCTTTTCCCGACGCGCGTTCCCGCCCCTTGTCTCCCCGACGGAGCCCGGTTAGAATCCGCTCAACCGGGCCCGGCGGCCCGTACCTTTGCACAAGGGGGGATTCTCGGTGCGCAAGTGGCTGGGTTTGGCACTGGTCGTGGCGTTGGTGGCGGCGCCGGCGATGGCGCAGGCGCTCAAGGGGAAGGTGGCGGTGGTCCTCGACGTCGGCGGACGGGGCGACCTCTCGTTCAACGACATGGGATTCAAGGGGACGGACCAGGCGGCGCACGATTTCGGGCTGGAGATGGTCGAGGTCCAGAGCGCGACGGCGGCGGACTACCTCCCGAACTTGCGGAACCTGGCCCGGACTGGCCAGTACGACCTCATCATCTGCGTAGGGTTCCTCCTTGGGGACGCGCTCGCCCAGGCAGCGGCGGAGTTCCCGCAGCAGAAGTTCGCGATCATCGACGCGGTCGTGGACGCCCCGAACGTGATGAGCATCGTGTTCCGGGAGAACGAGATGAGCGCCCTCGTCGGAGCGCTGGGGGCGATGGCCGCTGCCCATTACGGCTACCCGAACGTGGGCGTGGTGCTTGGCATCGAGATCCCTGTCCTGTACCACTTCGAGGCCGGGTACCGGTTCGGCATCGACTGGGGGAACAAGAAGGCCGCTGAGACCTTGGGAACCGGTCCGGTCGGCCTTCTCTACACCTACACCGGTTCGTTCAGCGACATCGCACTGGGGAAGGCGGCCACCGAGGCCATGCTCGCCCAGGGCGCGGTCGGGGTGTACAACGTGGCTGGCCCCTTGGGGATCGGCGACCTCGAGGCGATCACCGAGTTCCACCGCAACCAGGGGACGCGCTCCGGACCGCCGTACTACTTCGGGGTGGACGCGAACCAGGACTGGCTGGGGAACGGTCAGCACGGGCTCGCAAGCGGGATGAAGCGGGTCGATGTCGGCTGCTACAGCGCGGTGGAGGCGGTGGTGAAGGGGACGTTCACGGGCGGTATCACCAGCCTTGGCCTCGCTGAGGGCGGCGTGGGGATCAGCAAGTTCGTCGATCTCCTCGAGTTCATCGACTTTGGCATCTCCGCCGGGGCGCTCAAGCCCGAGGATCGGGAGGCCACCATCGCCAACTGGGCGGTGAACCGCGGCACCGTCCCCGCTTGGATCTGGCGGGCTGTGGACGAGCTCGAAGCGGGGATCCTCGCCGGGACGATCGTCGTCCCGACGGCGGACACTGTGGACGAGATGCAGGCCGTCCGCGCTCGCTATACGTTGGGGGCGCCGTAAGGTCCGCGCTGGCGAGTTGAGGTGATGGGGAGAGGGAGCCGAGCGTTCCCTCTCCCCTGGTTTGTTCCGGTTGGACGATGGGAGCATCCGCATGAGGGAGAGTTCGAGGCGTAGCGGTGTGGGGGTGAACGGGTACTTCCTCCGGGCGGAGCGGATCACGAAGATCTACTCCGATGGCACGGTCGCTGTCCGCGACGCGACCCTCGAGCTCCGTCCCGGGGAGATCGTCGGGCTCCTCGGGGAGAACGGGGCGGGCAAGACGACCCTCACCAAGATCCTGTCGGGGCTCCTCCCGCCGACTCGTGGTCAGGTCGTGTCCCCGCGGGGCCGAGTCAGGTTTTCCAGCCCGCGCGAGGCCCTCGAATTCGGGATCGGGATGGTCCACCAGCACTTCGCCCTCGTGGGGACGTTCACCGCGGTGGAGAACGTGGCCCTGTCCCAGGAGCGGCCGCTGGCTCCCCTCCAGCTTGCCGAGATCCGGGCCAAGCTCGAGGCGCTGATGGCGGAGAGCGGGCTCCGCGTTCCCCTCGATGTCCCGGTGGAGAAACTCGCCGTCGGCGAGCAGCAGCGGGTGGAGATCCTCAAGGTCCTGTCGCGGGACGTGGCCCTCCTCATCCTCGACGAGCCGACGAGCGTCCTCACCCCGCTCGAGGTGGACGAGTTGTTCCGGCTTCTGCGGCGGCTCAGGGACGAAGGGAGAGCGATCGTCCTCATCACCCACAAGCTGAAGGAAGCGGGCTCGATCACGGACCGGGTGGTCGTGCTGCGCAAGGGCGAGGTGGTGGGGGACGTGCCCACGGCGGACGTGACGAGCGAGGAGCTGGCACGGCTCATGGTGGGGAAGGCGCTGGAGACGAGGGTAGGCCGTGCGGTGGAGCTCTCGACCGAGGAGATCCCCGTCCACGCCCATGACCGCGAGCGGGAGGGGCGAGGGCCAGGGGTCCTCCACGTGGAGGGTCTCTCCGTGGCGGGGGACACCAAGCCCGTGGCCGTCCACGACCTCACGTTCGATGTGTACGGTGGGGAGATCTTCGGGATCGCGGGGGTGGAGGGGAACGGTCAGACCGAGCTCGTGGAGGCCCTCACCGGGCTTCGCCCTGCGCTGAAGGGGACGGCGACGATCCGCGGGAAGAACATCCTCGGGCTCGACCCTCGCCAGATCTACAAGCTCGGCGTGGCCCACATCCCCGAGGACCGCTGGGTGCTCGGGCTCGTCCTCCCGTTCACCCTCGCCGAGAACGCGATCCTCGGGGTGCACCGCTGGGACGAATTCCGGGGGCCCCTCTCCATCCTCCGCTGGAGGCGGATCAACGCCCATGTGCGGTCCCTCATGCAGCGGTTCGAGATCCAGGCCACCGGCCCCAGCGCTCCCGCGAGGAGCCTGTCGGGGGGGAACCAGCAGAAGCTGATCGTGGGGCGGGAGCTCGCCAAGGACCCGGCGATCGTGATCGCCTCCCAGCCCACGCGCGGCCTCGACGTCGGGGCGGCGCAGTACATCCGGGACACCTTGGTCGAGATGCGGGATCGGGGGCGGGCGATCCTCCTCGTGTCGGCGGATCTCGACGAGGTCCTTGCGCTGTCGGACCGGGTGGCGGTGATGTACGAGGGCCGGTTCATGGCCGTCTCCCGGCCGGAGGAGCTCGACCGGGAGACGATCGGGATGCTCATGGGCGGCGTCACGGCAGGGGGGAAGCGATGACGGCAAGCGAGGTCCAACCGGGAGGGCGCCTCCTGCGGGGGGTCCACCGCACGCTCACCGGGCTCCACCCGGCGTTGGAGTCCGTGCTGGCGGCGGTGGTGGGGCTCCTGGTGGGGGCGGCCCTGATGTACATCTGGGGCTACGACCCGTGGAAGGCGTACTGGGCCCTCCTCCGCGGGGCCTATGGCGGCAGCTACGAGATCGCCAGTTCGATCGCGCGCGGGGTGCCCCTTGTCCTCACCGCGCTCACGTTCTCGATCTGCCTGCGGGGGGGGATGTTCAACATCGGCGCCGAGGGCCAGGTGTACGTGGGGGCGGCGGCCGCGGTGTGCGTGGCGTACTTCAAGCTCCCCCCGGGGCTCCACCTCCTCGTGGGGATCGCGTTCGCTGCGGTCGCCGGCGCGGTCTGGAGCCTCGGGCCGGCGCTCCTCAAGCTGACCCGCGGCGTGCACGAGGTCATCTCGACGATCATGTTCAACTGGATCGCCCGGTTCCTCGTGTTCTACCTCGTGGCCTACGTTCTCGTCGACGCCCGACAAGGTCAGCGAACGGTGCAGATCCCGTTGTCGGCCCGGTTCCCGGTCCTTGTGCGGGGGACGGACCTCTCCTATTCCGTGTTCCTCGCTGTGGCGTTCGCCCTGTTCGTGTACTTCCTCCTCTGGCATACCGCCACCGGGTACGAGGTGCGGGCTGCGGGGCTGACCCCGACTGCGGCCCGCTACGGGGGGATCTCCATCCGACGCACGATCGCCCTCAGCTTCGTCCTCGGCGGGATCGGAGCCGGGTTGGCCGGGGCGGCAACGACGATGGGCCTCCCCCCGACCTACGCCATCATCAGCGGCCTTCCCCAGCTCATGAACCTCGGCTTCGACGGGATGGCGGTGGCGATGGTGGGTCGGAACCACCCGCTGGGGATCCTCGTCGCGGCCCTGTTCTTCGGCGGGCTCAACGCCGGGGGGCGGGTGATGCAGTTCTACGGCTCGAACCCGGTGCCTTTGGAGATGGTGCGGGTGGTGATGGGGGCGATCGTGTTGGCGATGGCGATCCCGGAACTAGTGCGGGTGTTCCCGGCGATGGCGGCGAGCGGGCGGGCCCTGGTGCGGATGCTTTCCCGGAGGAAGCCAGCCGAGGAGGCAGCATGAGCTGGAGCTATGTCCTCGATCTGTTGCGGATCTCGCTCCACGCGATGGTGCCGATCACCCTCACCGCGACCGGGGAGATCATCGGGGAGACGGCGGGACTGTTCAACATCGGGCTCGAGGGGATCCTCCTGATGAGCGCGTTCGTGGGGGCGCTTGGAGCCGAAGCCGGGGGGCCGATCGTGGGCCTCCTCGTGGGGATGGGCACGGGGATGGCGATCAGCTTCCTGTTCTCCGTGATTGCGGCCTACTGGAAGGGGACGCAGATGGTGGCTGGGATCGGGATCAACCTGTTCGCGCTGGGGTTCGTGGCGTTCGGGCTCATCAAGCTCGGGGCGCCCGGGTTCCACGCCGTCCCGGCGGCGGCCCAGCTCGCAAAGCTGCGCACCCCGATCGGGGCGGTGTCTCCCCTCATCTTCGTGGCCCTGGTGGTGCCATTCCTGGCCCAGGCGTTCCTCAACCGGACGCGGGCTGGGCTGATCCTCAAGGCGGTGGGGGAGAACCCCGAGGCGGCGGACGTGGCGGGGATCAACGTCAACCTGACCCGGCTCGTGGCGACCACGTTCGGTGGGGCGCTCGCTGGCCTCGCGGGGGCGTACCTGTCCGTGGGCTGGTTCGGGTCGGTGACGAAGGAGATCTCCGCTGGCCGGGGGTTCATCGCGCTCGCCACGGTCGTGTTCAGCGGCCTCAACCCGATCCTCGGCCTCGTGGGCGGGTTCATCTTCGGGTTCTTCCAGAGCCTCGCCACGTGGATCAAGACGCTGCCCACGAAGACGATCCCGTGGCAGTTCGTGGACATGCTCCCCTACATCGTGACCTTGCTCGTCGTGTCGGGGGTCGTGGGGCGGGTGCGGTTCCCGAGGGCCCTCGGGACCCCGTACAAACGGGAGTGACGCGTCCTGTCGTCGCTCTCCTCGGCGACCTGAACGTGGACGTGACGATCCGGGTGGCGGCGGTGCCCCCGCCTGGAGGTGAGGCTCATGCCGAGACTGCCCTGACGCTGGGCGGCTCGGCCGCCCTCACCGCGCGCTGGCTGGCTGCGCTCGGGTGCGAGGTGCGGCTGGCAGCAGCAATCGGTGAAGATCCGTTCGGGGATTGGGTCCGCAGCGCGTTGTCTCAGGAGGGCGTCCTGACCTCGTGGCTCCAGCGCGTTCAGGATAAGCCGACGGGGCTCTGTTTCGCCCTCGTCCACCCCGACGGAGAGCGGGCGCTGCTCGCTGCCCCTGGGGCGTGCCGGAGACTCTCGTGGGACGCGATCCCGCCAACCTGGCTCGATGGGGTGGAGTGGCTGCACCTGTCCGGCTACGCCTGGGCAGGGGAGAAGGAACGAGAAGCGGCGGAAGACGCGCTTCAGACCGCCCGGCAGCGCTCGATTCCGGTCAGCCTCGATCCCGGGGCGATGGCTGTCTCTCTGGGAGACCTGGACCTCGCTCCCTTCCAGCTCCTCCTCCCCAACCGGCGCGAGATTGCGGAGCTCACGGGTCACCGGGATGTGCGCGCCGGGACTGCAGACCTCCGCTGTCGAGGCGCGCGGTGGGTGGGGGCGAAGCTGGACAGCGAGGGATGTCTGGTCGCGGGTCCGCGGGGCGACGCCAGCGTGCCTGCCCTTCAGGTCAAGGCGGTGAACACGACAGGGGCCGGGGATGCGTTCAACGCGGGGGCGATCGTGGGAATCCTTTCTGGCTGGGAGCCGGAGGCGATCGCAGTCTTGGCAAACCTGCTCGGAGGCGCAGCGGCGCTCGCCGGAGGCGGAGGGGTGCTGCCAAGCCTGCCCGATCTGCTGTCGCTTCTGGAACAGGCGCCAGGGGCGAGTACCCTTGGGACGTGGCTCCGGGACCGGTGGACAAGGAGGGACCGATGACCGTGGACTGGAAGAAGCAATGGGATGGACTTCGGATCGCATCGTTGCGGGATCTGTTCGGGGTCGAGCGGCCGGTGATCGGGATGGTCCACCTGTGGCCCCTCCCGGGTGCGCCGGGGTACACCGGGTACGGGATGGACAAGGTGGTGGACGAAGCCCTCGCCGACGCGCGAACCCTCGTCCGCGGTGGGGTGGATGGGCTGATCGTGGAGAACATGTGGGACCTTCCGTTCTACGTGGGGATGGATGTGCCCCCCGAGGAGAGCGCCTGCCAGGCGGTCGCGGCCCGGGCGGTGGTTGAGGAGGTCTCGGTCCCGGTGGGGATCAACGTCGTCCACAACGGGGGCGTGGTCGCCCTGGCCATCGCCGTCGCCAGCGGCGCGGCGTTCATCCGGGTGTGCCTCCTCACCGGAGCCCAGGTCTGGGACACGGGGGAGCTCGATCACGGCTGCGCCGCGGGGCTCCTCCGCAAGCGGAAGGAACTCCACGCCGAGTCCATCAAGCTGTTGTGCGATGTGGACAAGAAGCACGCCGTGCGCTTTCCTGGGATCGACCTCGCGACCCACATCGAGTGGACCGAGTTCTACGGGGCCGACGCCCTCATCGTCTCCGGGCGGATGACCGGAAACGCCCCCGACGTGGAGAAGGTCCGGGAGGCGAAGCGACTGGCCCATCGCCCGGTGTTGGTCGGGTCGGGGGCCACCGAGGAGAACATCGGGGAGTTCCTCCGCTGGGGCGACGGGGTCATCGTCGGGTCGAGCCTGAAGGCCGACGGCGATCCCACGAACCCGGTGGACGAAGAGCGGGTCAAGCGCTTTGTCGAGGCAGCCCGCGCCGGGAGGGGTTGACGATGACCCTGCCTTGGCCTCCTGGAGGCCGACCGCTGGTCGGGGTGATCCACCTGCCTCCCCTTCCCGGGACGCCGCGCTCCCCTGGGGGCGGTCTCGATCCGATCATCGAGCGCGCCCGTGCTGACCTCGCCGCGCTCGAGGCGGGCGGGGCCGACGGGGCGATCGTGGAGAACTTCGGCGACGCTCCGTTCCGCAAGCGGGCAGACCCCGTCACGGTGGCCGCGATGGCAATCGTCGTCCACGAGCTCGCTCGGGAGGCGCGGATTCCGTTGGGGGTCAACGTTCTCCGCTCCGACGGCCCAGCGGCAGTGGCGATCGCTTCCCTGGCTGGAGCGGCGTTCATCCGGGCAAACGTGTTCGCCGGGGTCGCGTTCACCGACCAGGGAGTGATCGAGGGCGAGGCGCGGGCGATCCTTGACCTCCGCCGGGCGCTGGGAACCGAAGTTGCGGTCCTCGCCGACGTGCACGTCAAGCACGCTGTACACCTCGACACGCTGGAGGCCGCAGCGCGGGACGCCGCGCGGAATGGCCCCGACGCCCTCATCGTCACCGGGGGAGGAACCGGGGAAGCGGCCGATCCGGGTGGAGTGGAAGCCGCCAGGGCCGCCTCGGGGCTCCCCGTCTTCGTCGGAAGCGGCATCAGGCCTGAGAACCTGTCCCTGTTCTCCAAGGCCGACGGGTTCATCGTCGGCACCGCCCTCAAGGTAGGGGGGGAGGTCGCGTACCCGGTGGATCCCGACCGGGTGAAGGAACTCGTTGCGGTTCGGGATTCTCTCCTTCAGCGGGATTCTCTCCTTCAGGCAGAGGGGTAGCCCGGCCGAGGGTATAATGCCTCACACCAAGGAGGTGGTGCTGTGAAGCGACTCACGCTAGCAGTGTTGGTGGCGACGGTGGCGCTCGGGGCGACGGGCTTTGCCCAGGCGCTCGGCACACGGGACAACCCGATCATCTGGGTGTTCCCCCCGTCCACGCGCGCCGAGGTGATCGAGGCGACGGCCAAGCAGATCGTGGAGGAGATCGGGAAGGCGACCGGCCTGTACATCGTCCCGCGGGTGATGCCGGACTACGCGGCCCTGATCGAGGCGTTCAAGGCAGCGGAAGGGAACGTGATGGGCACCCCGACCACGGACCAGTACGCTCGGATCTCTGTGGAGACGAACTTCGGGGCCCATGCCCGGCTGGCGGCGGTCCGCCGCGGGTACTCGTTCTACTTCGCGAGCATCTACGTCCCGCGTGATGCGGGCTACACCTCGATCCAGGACCTCAACGGGAAGATCTGGATCTACAACGATGAGGGTTCCACATCCGGGTACGTGTTCCCCAAGAAGTATTTCGAGGATAACGGTGTCGTCGTCGGGGGCGTGGTGAAGTCGGGTGGCCACACGAACTCGATGATCGCCCTCCTCAAGGGCCAGGGGGACTTCTGCACCGGTTACGGTTCCCCGCCGGAGCCCCCCGAGGGCTACGATGGCCCGAAGTGGGACTACGGCATGGACCCTGAGATGTGGATCTGGGACCGAGAGAACAACGCCCTCCCTCCGGAGGAGGTCCGGGGCCAGTGCGTCGACCTGCGCTTCGCTGCGTCCAGGGTTGAGGGGATGGGCACCCTGGAGGAGATCATCACGAAGATCGGGGTGCTCGACACCGTGGGTCCGCTCCCCAACGACTGCATCGCCTTCTCGGAGGGGTTCCCGATCCGCGTCGAGAACGCGATCGTGGCCGCGATCATCGCCCACATCCGCTCCCCGGAGGGCAACGCCCTGTGGAGCAACCCCAACTTCTACGAGTGGACCGACGTCGAGCTCATCGACGACTCCTACTACGACACGTATCGGGCGCTCATCGGGTTGCCCAACCCCGAGCGGTAGGGCACAAGTGGAGGCATTCCGACCATGGGGGAGGCCCCGCCTCCCCCATGGTTTGGTGGGCCATGGCTAACCCGTACCTCGTCGTCGAGAACCTGACCAAGGTCTACGAGCGGGGACAGGTCCTCGCCCTCCGCGACCTCTCGTTCGCGGTGGAGAAGGGGGAGTTCCTCGTCGTGATCGGTCTCTCCGGCTCGGGGAAGTCCACCCTGCTCCGCTGCATCAACCGGTTGATCGAGCCCACGAAGGGGAGGATCTGGCTCGATGGGGTGGACCTGACCCGCCTGTCGCAAGCGCGGATGCGCCGCGTGCGGCGCAAGATCGGGATGATCTTCCAGCAGTTCAATCTCGTGGATCGGTCCACCGCGATCGGGAACGTCCTCACGGGGAGGCTGGGGTACCTCTCGGGGT
>DSBZ01000223.1 GCA_011057175.1 Candidatus Acetothermia bacterium | reverse complement strand
CCTCAGCAAGGATCGCCACTACTTGCTCCTCCGTAAAGCGACTGTTCTTCATGCACTCCTCCCTCCTGTTTCACCTCCCCGATTCTCTACTTTAGCCCGGCCCCTATCCGCGGGTGCACGCCGTATCGGGTTGACGTTCGGTGAGCCGTGGGGCGGTGGGGTGATGAGCCCCTGGCTTATCGTGGATCTAGCCAAGAATCCGGTCATCATCCTTGAGAACGTCCAACCCAGCGAGAAGTGGACGCTCAAGGCACATGTCCGGTCCCTGAAGCCCGATTGGAAGATCGAGGGGTGGGGCGTCTACCTCCACGGGGACACCAACATCTCCGGCGACGTCGAGATCGTGCTCATCAACGCCCTCAAGGAGTTTGGACCCCTGTCGGTGGTGCGCAAGCTGCCCCAGGGGCCGATTTCCCTGCGCCTCTGGATGTGGGGCGTCAACGGCAGCGTCTCCCTGGACGGGATTCGCATCGTCTACAAGGGTGAGTAACCGTGATCGGGAGGGGGGCCACGGCCCCCCTCCCGCTGATTCCGAAGGTGGTGCTATGTCGGTCAAGCCGTGGGCACTGGCGGTGGTGCTGTTGGCGGCCGTGGTTGCCGTCGGAAGCGATGCCCAGTTCAAGATCGCCCGTGTGGAGGCGATGCCCAACCTGCCCAGGCCCTTCAATTTGCGTGACTGGAAGGAGGTCTCTCGCGGCTACACCTCGCTTGTGTTCAACCCCGAGGCCAGCGGCGAGTTCCTGCCGCTCGTGTGGCGCGATGCCCGCGGGGTGAACTTTGGCCTAGAGCACTGGGCACTGGCCGCCTACGTAGGGGACCGGCGCCACGGCAACGATGGGGCCCAAGAGGCGATCAACGTGATCGCCGCGGTGCGCAGCGCCACCTTGGTTGGCCTCGACATGAGCGATTGGCGCGGGATGGATCTCGTGACCATGCAAAAGGAGTTCTTTAACCGGGCCAACGGGCAAAACTTGGTACTGAATCACCCGGACACCACGACCGGAAACAGCTTTTGGTACGAGATCTTCCCGAGCATCCTGTTTTTCATCCTCGTCGACCAGTATCCCCAGTTGGCCCAGGCCAAGCGCGACCCCGAGGACATGAGCATGCGGGAGATCATGCGCACCGTGGCCGAACGCTGGTACGACGCGACCTACGCCCTCGGCGGGAAGACAGGACTTCCCGAGTTCGCCTGGCGGGGGTTCGACTTCGCGAGGATGCGGCCCGTTTCGGGGAACTGGGAGGAGCCGGACGCCGCAGCAGGGGTGGCTTGGCTTGCCTACATGGCCTACACGGTGTTCGGCGATCCGAACTTCCTCAGTGCCGCCGAGTGGTCGCTGGCCTACCTCGAGGACCTGGCGAGCTTTGACTACAACCCGCTTTACGAGATCCTCCTTCCTTATGGAGCGTACACTGCGGCCCGCATGAATGCCGAGCTCGGCCGAGACTACGACGTGGAGACGTTCGTTCGCTGGTGCTTCGGCCCCGCGCACGCCCGTGCCGGGTGGGAGATGATCGTCGGCGAGTGGGGCGGACTCCGGGTGGATGGGCTGATGGGGAGCCTGACCGACCTTGGCGGCTACGCGTTCGCCATGAACACGTTTGCCACAGCCGAAGCTTTGGTGCCCATCGTGCGCTACGATCCCCGCTTCGCCCGGGCGATCGGCAAATGGATGCTCCACGCGGCCAACAACGCCCGCCTGTTCTACTCCCCCTACCACCCGGAAGATTGGCAGTCGTCCGCGTTCTGGAAAGGGGACCCGGATGGCGTGATCCCCTACGAGGGCTTGCGCAAGGCATGGAAGGGGAAGAGCCCCTACGCCACCGGAGACGCGATGCGCTCAGGGACCGCGAAGACCGACTTCGCTCTCTACGGCGGCTCCCACGCCGGGGTTTTCGGGGGGATCGTGTCCCGGACCAACGTGGACGGGATCCTGCAACTCGATCTGCTGGCCACAGACTACTTCCGCGGCACGGCATACCCCACGTTCCTCTACTACAACCCTTATTCCGAGGAGCAGGTGGTGCAGGTGGAGGTCGGCACGTTCCCGCGGGATCTATACGACGCGGTGAGCCAGCAGTTCCTGGCCACGGGGGTCACTGGTACGGCCGAGTTCTCCGTTCCCCCGGATGGGGCGGTGGTGCTGGTCCTCGTTCCGGCCGCGGGGACGATGATCCGTGACGGGCACAGGCTTCTCGTCGAGGGGGTGGTCGTGGACTGGCGGGTTTTGGACCGGTGACCTGGAAGTGCCCCGTGAAGGCACGAGTGAAGACACGAGTAAGGAGGGTGGAACATGCGCAATGCTAAGTGGCTCTTGGTTGGCTTAATTTTGACCGTAGGAGGAGCAGGGTTGGCCCAAGGCACGGTGGACATCACGTTCTGGGCGGCCCCCAATCCTCCACAGGAGGTGTTCTGGAAGCAGATGGCGGAGGCGTACATGGCTGTACATCCAGGGGTACGCATTACGGTGCGCCAGATGCCGGAGGCGCCCACCTCGGAGGCCGGGATCCTCGCGGCGATTGCGGGCGGTGTAGCTCCCACCGCCTCTGAGAACATCTTTATCGGGTTCGGCGGGGAGATGGCCCGGGCCGGGGCGATCGTCCCCCTGGATACGCTTCCGGGCTGGGAGGATTTCGTCCGCGCCCGCAACATGGAGCTCACCATCCAGGGCTGGCGGTTCGCCGATGGCCACTACTACGTCCTGCCCGTGTACTCGAACGCGATGCTGTTCGCCTGGCGCATCGATATCCTGCGCGAGCTCGGCTACGACCGCCCACCCCGCACCTACAGCGAGGTCCTGGAGGTGGGAGAAAAGCTCAAGGCCCGCTACCCAAAGAAGTTCTTGTGGGTGAGGGGGGAGCTGGAGGTTCCCACTTGGTGGCAGCGGTGGTTTGACTTCTTCCCGCTGTACTACCCTGCCAGCGGAGGGCAACAGTTGATCACTGGCGAGGTGATCACCGCTGACGATCGGGCGGCGGTGGAGGTGCTGCGCTTCCTCCGGCAGATGGTGGAGAAGAAGCTCCTCGTCACCGAGGCCCTGCCCTACTCGCTTGAGGAAGGGCACACGATCATGGCGATCCTCGGGCCGTGGACGTTCCCGTTCTGGGCGGAGATGTACCCCGAGCTCAAGTACGGGGAGCACTTCGTCCTCACCCCGCCGCCGGTACCTGACTGGTGGCCAGCGGACGAGCCGGCCAAGACGTTCGCCGATGCCAAGGGGATCGTGTTCTACACTCAAGCTACGCCCGAGCAGCGCCAGGCAATGTGGGACTTCATCGGGTGGGTGTACTCCAAGCCCGAGAATGACCTGCGCTGGCTGGAGATCACCACAATGCCGCCGGCCCGTGACGATGTTGCTGTGAACGAATTGTTCGCCGCATTCTTCAAGAAGTACCCCGCGCTTGTCTCATACGCGGAGAACATCCCGTACGCTGTGCCCCCGTTTGTGCACAAGGAGTACGTTGAGCTCAAACGCGTGCTGGGGGCTGAGGCCATCTACCCCACGATCACCGGTGAGCTCACGCCGGAGGCAGCGTGGGACACGTGGAAGATGCTGGCGGAGAAGATCATCAAAAAGTAAGACGGATCAGCCGTGAAACTGCGAAGGGAACTGGGGGGCTGGCTGCTGGCCAGCCCCTATTTGCTTTCCGCGGCGATCTTTTTCCTGATCCCGCTTGTGTGGAGCCTGTCGCTCCTCTTCTTTAGGTGGAACTTGATCACCCCTGAGCGGGAGTTCGTGGGACTGGCCAACTTCGGCGAGGCGCTGACCAGCCCGCGGGTGTGGAACGCAATGCTCGTCACGTACAAGTTCATGGGTATCATCATCCCCAGCGTGATGGTCGCCTCCATTGGCCTAGCTCTCATCATCCACCACATTCCGCGGCTCAAGGAGCTGTTCGCCGTGGGATTCTTCCTGCCGTACTTGGCATCAGGCGTAGCGATCGGCTTGGTCATCCAGGGCATCTTGTCCTACGGAAGCCCAGTGAACGAGTTCCTGCGGAACGTGTTTGGCACTTCCCCCCGCTGGCTGAGGGACCCTTTCTGGGCCGTCTTGGTCATCAGTGGGATGATCGTGTGGAAGCTCTCCGGGTACTACGCCCTGATCTTCGTCGCTGGTCTGCAGGCCATCCCTCGGGAGCTCTATGAAGCAGCAGCCCTGGATGGGGCCGGGGCGTTCACGCAGTTCCGGCGGATCACGTTGCCGCTCTTGTACCCGGCGTTCTACACAGTTCTTGTCTTGGCAGTCGGGATCACGCTCGGGATCTTCACCGAGCCGTACGTCCTCACAGGTGGAGGGCCGGCCCTGGCCACACATACCTGGCAACTTGAGATCTACTACCAGGCCTTCGAGCGGTTCCGCGCCGGCTATGGGGCCACCGTGGCGCTGATCAACGCCGTGGTCACGTTCGTCACGATCCTCATCATCAGGCGGCTGGCTGAATCGTGGGGGGCACGACGTGGCTTCAAGTGATCATGCGGTGATGAATAATATGGTGCGCCGTTCGTCCAAGATGGCGCGTCGGTACAGGCTTCGCGGCCAGGCGAAGACCTGGATGTTGTACTCGGTGGCCACGCCGATCCTGTTTCTCATGGTCGTGCCATATCTGTACATGCTGGCTCAGTCGCTGGCGCCCTGGACGGAGGTGAACCGGGTATTCGTGCCCTCTTCGTTCACGCTGCGTTCCTACAAGTGGCTGCTCACAGGCGGGGCGTTCGCAATCGCTCAACCTTGGCTGCGGGCACTGGGCAACAGCGCCCTCGTCACGACCGTCGTCACCCTAAGCCGGGTGCTGACGGCGGCGTTGGTGGGCTATGCCCTGTCCGTGCTCCCATTCCGAGGACGGCGGAGGATCCACGACTTCATCATGTTCCAGATGTTCTACCCCGGGATCATCCTCCTCGTGCCCACGTTCCTCCTCATTCGCAGCCTCGGCCTGTACGACACGTACTGGGCGATGATCATCCCCGGGCTCGTGAGCACATGGGCCATCTTCATGTACACGAACTTCTTCCGCTCCGTGCCCAAGGAGCTCATCGAGGCGGCACGGCTCGACGGTGCGGGGGAGCTAAGGATCATCTTCCAGATCATGGTCCCCATGGCCCGATCCATCACCATGATCATCTTCCTGTTCCTGTTCATGGAGCGGTGGATCGATCTTCTATGGGACATGATCGTGATCAGGGATCCTATGAAGCGAACGTTGAACGTGCTTCTAGCCACGATGTTCGGCCCGTACGGGGGCTATCCTGGCCCGCTGTACGCGGCCGCGGTACTGCTGACCTTCCCGATCTTGCTCCTGTTCATCATCTTCAGCCGAAAGTTCGTGAAGGGTGTCTCGCTCATCATCTCATCGTGAGGGGGTAGGCATGGGATTTCGTCTCCAAAGGCATGCACACGAGCCGATCATGGCTCCGGACCCGACGTCGGGCTGGGAGTGCTACAACGTGTTCAACCCATCGGTCCTCCACTATCGCGGGCTGTTCCACATGCACTACCGGGCCCAAGGGTTGGACTGGATCAGCCGCATCGGCTATGCAGTCAGCGAGGACGGCGTGCGGTGGAACCGCCTTCGCTGTCCGGTGCTTTCGCCAGCCGGGCCCGCCGACGCCCTCGGAGTGGAAGACCCCCGAGTGGTAGAGATCGAAGGCGTGTTCTACATGACCTATACCGCTTTCGGCCATACTGCTGGGGACCCGACCGTGGCCGGCGGATCCATCACCCCGATGATCGCCTGCAGCCAAAACCTGATCAGTTGGGAGCGGATCGGTCCCGTGGTACGAGGGGAGGACAACAAGGATCACGTGCTGTTCCCCCGACGCATCAACGGGCGCTATGCCCTCCTCCACCGCCGTCGGCCCCGGGTATGGCTGGCCTACTCCGACGACCTTGTGACCTGGCCCGAAGAGGACATGCGCCCGATCTTCGGGCCTCGCGAGGATAACTGGTGGGACAACGCCTGTGTCGGGGCCAACGGCGTTCCCATAGAGACCGAGCACGGGTGGCTCTGCCTCTACCACGCCTACGATCGCGACCACGTGTACCGGTTCGGGGTGGCCCTGTTGGACCTTGATGATCCCAGCAAGGTAATCCATCGGCCCCGAGAGCCCATCTTCTGGCCGGAGGAGATCTGGGAGCTACGCGGTGACACGCCCAACGTGGTGTTCAGCAACGGGAGCGTGGTGGTGGGAGGTACGGTCTACGTGTACTACGGGGGGGCCGATCACGTGATCGGCCTCGCCACCGCCTCCTTGGCCGAATTGGTGGGCTACGCGCGCCATGGTTGAACCGAAGGGAACCGGGTTGGGCGCGCCGCTCGGGCTAGGGGTGGTGGGGGCCGGCCGGTTCACCGCGTTCTGCCTTCCCACCTACCAGGCGCTGTCGGAAGTGAAGGTGGTGGCCGTGGCCGATCCGGACGTGGCCCGGGCCCGAACCCTTGCCCCACCGGGGGCGCGGGTGTACGCGGACTATGGGTCCCTGTTGGAGGATCCTGACGTTGCGATTGTGGTTATCAGCACCCCACCGTGCCTTCATGGCCCGCAGGTCTGCGATGCGGCCCGCGCCGGAAAGCACGCGCTGGTGGAAAAGCCCCTCGCCACGTCGCTAGAGGAGGCGGGACGCGCAGTCCGGGCATCCCAGGAAGCGGGGGTCAAGCTGAGGGTGAACTACGTGCTCCGCCACCACCCGCTACATCGGCTGGCCCGCGAGATGGTGCGCAGCCAGGCATTGGGGGACCTTCAGCACGTGTGGCTGGTGAACCTGGCTACCGACGACGGGCTCCCGCCCGGACACTGGTTTTGGGATCGCAGCCAAAGCGGAGGGATTTACGTGGAGCACGGGGTGCACTTCTTCGACCTGGTGAACCAACTGGTGGGGGCACTGCCCGACGGCGTGGCCGGTGGGGACCAGCGACGGCCCGACGGCCGCGTGGATCGGGCCTGGGCCGTCGTCCGGTACCAAGAAGGGGTCCTGGCCACCTTCTACCACGGCTTCAGCCGGCCGCGGTGCATCGAACGGACGACGATGGGGATCAGCCTCTCCCGGGGCGAGGTCGTGCTCGAGGGGTGGATCCCCACGCGGCTTGAGCTCTTCGGCCTTGTGGATGAGGCGGGGGTGGCGGCCCTGCAGGCCCTGGTTGGTGCCCAGCTCGTGGTGCGGACCGGGGATGGCCCGGAGATCGAGGTCAAGGCCAGGATTGAGGCGCCCGACCGCCAGGGCGAGTACAGGCGGGCCGTGCAGGCCAGTCTACGGGACCTGGTGGGAGCGATTCGGGAGGGACGGTCGCCGGAGGTGACCCCGGCCGATGCTCTCGCCAGCCTGGCGGTGGCGTGGGCGGCGACCCATGCCGGCGCCGCCTGGACCTCGATCCCCCGGATCACCGACGCCTTCCCGACGAGCGGGGAGCCCTTGTAGAGAGATCGTGCCGGTGGGGGGCCGGGCGGGCCGTCAGGGTCAGCCGTACCGGCGGTACAGGATCAGGGCATCCGGACCACGCTGGAACCCGAGGTCGCGCAGCATCCCCTCGATCGGGCTCTCCATCACCGGCGCTCCGTTCCACGAGTGCACGGTCAGCCGGCGCAGCGGCCCTACGACGAGCCTGGGAAGCAGCGCCAGTCCCTGCTGTAGTTCTTCGGACGCGAGGTCGGTCAGCGCGGTGAGCCGCTCCCCCCATCCCTCGATGGCGAGCAGCGGGAGGCCGCCCTGTAACACGAGGAAGCTCCCCGGCCCGCGGCGGAGGCGCCACTCCGGGTCGGTGGGGTGGGTCACGGGGAACGGAGCCCCTGCGCCGTACACCACCGCCGGATCGGTCGTCGAGAGGAGGGTCCACCCCGATTCACCGTGCTCCAACCCGCTCAGCGTCTCCTCCCGGGCGAACTGGGCCCCGGCCAGTCCCTCCACGAACAGGCCACGGGCGAGCTCGCCCCGCCACTCCATCCGGGTGAGGACGGGGTAGGGCGTGCCCCACGCCACGGCTGCCCCGTCCAGAGCCAGGATCTGGCGGGATACGATGCCGTATCGGGCGAGAAGCAGGCGCACCAGCGCCGGTAGCTCTTCCTCGCCAGGAGACTGGGACGGGGACGGGACGAGGGACCACCGGCCGCTTCCACCCTGCCAGATCCTGGTCTTGCCGGACTTGACGGGCGGAGGGCCGGCCTGGAGCGGGCCAGGCCGTCGTTCGTGACGAGCCCGGTCCGGGCGAGGTCCTACAGCAGCGCCGCGCACCGGGTCGCGGGGCGCCCGAGGTCGCCGGCGATCTCCACGAGGAAGCTTGCCCCCCGCGCCGTCAGCCGCTCTACCAATGCCTCCCCATTGGGGTGGAGGTTCGTCTCAGGCCGGGGATAGGCCTTGGCGAGCCAGGGGAGGTCGTCCCGCCCGGCGAACGCCACGGTCAGGTCTTTTCCTAATCGGGGTCGGCCCAGCCACAGGAACTCCCCGCTCCGCAGAAGTTCCTCGACAAGGACCGGGCGGTACCCCTCGACCCACGTCGGCAGGATCTCCCTGTCCCACAGCGCCCAGGGGACGGTGATCCCCTGGATCTGGGTCAGGACTGCGGCCACGCCCTCGGCCCCGGTGAGTTGGCGCAACCGCTCCGGGGTCTCCCGCCGCGTCCAGGCCTTCTCTCCGCGCCACGTCACGGCCACAAAGGGGGATGCATCCAGGGCGGACTCGATTTCGTGCTCGGGGAACGGGTAGCGCCGTCGGAGATCGGAACGTCGGGCCAGGGCTCGGCTCCCCACATGACGGCGCACCACCTCCGCTTGGGCCGCCCGGTACAGCGGGGCGTCCTCCCCGGGCACGATCCGCTCCGGCGGCTCGGCCCCGGTCAGATCGAGCTGGACCAGGGTCCCGGCGCCAAGCAGATCGGGCAGGGCGGCACGGGCCTCCGGGGATGCGACGAGGGCGACCTCGTCTAAGGTAACGTCCGCCAGGCGGTGCAGGTGGGCGAGGAGCTCGACCGCGGTGCGGGCTTGCCCCTCGCCGATCCCGCGGAGTCCGCGCTCCACCCGCTCCACAACGCTGAGGTCCAGCGACTCCGCGAGGTCTCGACCGTGGAAGGAAGCCAGCTCCTCCTCGGCCAGTCCCGCCGGCGGTCCCGGTTTGGGCTTGTCCCACTGGTAGAGGTACGCAGCCTGGAACTCCCACAGGAGCGACGCCGCGAACGGCGAGGGGACAACGCCCCGTCGCACGGCGACCTGGATTTCCTCGTGATCCACCGCTCGAAGCCACGTGCGCAGTTCGCCCATCGGTAGGAAGTCGGCGAGGATCTCCCGGTACGTCTCGGTGACGATTGGGAACCCGGGGCGGGCCCGGGCCGTCTCCAAAAGGTCGCGGGCCGTGAGCCTCCGCAGCCACAGCGGCGTCCGCCTCCCCGGCCGGTCCCGGGGGAGAAGGAGCGTCCGGCCCGCGTTCTCCCGGAACCGCAGGCCGAACAGGGGCGAGTTCGCCAGTTCCTTGAGGACGAGGCCCCCCACATCCTCAGCGCGGATCGCTCGGATCACCTGAACGGCGCGGTCGAAGGGCACTTGGGTGATCCGGAACAGGATCCCGCTGTTCCCGTGGAGGGAATCGGGCTGAATTCCAAGCTCCTCGCGGAACCGGGCGAGGATCGCTAGCCGCAGGGCAAGGTGGAACCGGCGCCCGTACGGGGTGAGGACCGCGAGGCGCGATCCGCCGGCCTCGTCGGGGAACCCCTCGATCACGAGCGTCCGGTCGGTGGGCAGATCCGCGCGCTCGTGCTGGTCGCCCACGTAGCGCACGAGATTCTCCGCCGCCGCGCGGTCGAGCGCGCATTCCGCTTGGAGCCAGGCGACGAGGTGTGGATCGTCGAGCCGGGCCTCGATCTCCCCGGCCAGTTCCCCGACCTTCCTCCCCAGCCCGACCTCCCGTCTGTAGGCCTCGCCCTTCCAGAACGGGATCTTGGCCGGACCTTCCCCCGGCCCGACCACGACCCAATCGTGGGTGATGTCGAGGATTCGCCACCGGTTCGTGCCGAGGACGAGCGTTTCGCCGACCCGCGCCTCGTACACGAACTCCTCGTCGAGCTCCCCGGTCCGTTCCCCGGCCTCGGTGTACACCCCGTACTGGCCGGTGTCGGGGATCGCCCCGCCGGAGATCACGGCGAGGCGGCGGCCCCCCGGAAGGGGATGGAGCATGTCGTGCACCCGGTCCCATGCGGTCCCGGCCTCGGACAGCATGCGCACCACGCCCTGAAGGGCGTCCCGGGGCAGATCGTGGAACGGGTACGCCCGGCGCACGAGCCGGAGCAGATCGTCCGTCCGGATCTCCCCGCCGGCGACGATCGCCACAATCTGCTGGGCGAGGATGTCCAGGCACCCCCGGGGGATGCGAACGTCCGCGATCTCCGTGTGGCGCATCGCCCGGGCCAGGGCCGCCATCTCCAGGAGATCGCCCCGCGTCTTGGGCAGCAGGCGGCCCCGCGACGGGGCCCGGTACAGGTGCCCGGCCCGCCCCACTCGCTGCAGCCCCCGCGCCACGCCGTGGGGAGACTCAACCTGGCACACGAGGTCCACGAGGCCCATGTCAATCCCCAGCTCGAGCGACCCCGTGGCCACGATCGCCGGGATTTCCCCGGCCTTCAACTTCTCTTCGAGCTCCCGCCGCCGTTCCTTCGCCACTTCCGCTGGCAGCACGTCTCGGAGGGGATGGGCGTGGCCAAGCCTTCCCCCCTCTTCTTCCGGATGGTCCTCGACGGGCTTGGGGTG
>DSBZ01000175.1 GCA_011057175.1 Candidatus Acetothermia bacterium | reverse complement strand
GGCTGAGGGCGGAGCGAGCGGAGGCGATCCTCGCTCTCGAGGAGCTGGAGCGGGTGAGGCTCGACCTCGTCTACCAGGTGGAGCGGGCGTACTCCCTCGACGAGATCGCGAGGCGGGCCCGCGCCCTGGGGATGGTCCCGTTCGACGAGGAGCGCACCCGCTACCTCATCATCGGAGGGGGGAGCCATTAAGCGGGCGACGGCGGCGTTCCTGGTCTTGGGTCTGGGGGCCCTCGCCGTCGTGGGCCGCCTCGTCCAGTTGCAGGTGGTGGAGCACCGGCGCTGGTCAGCGGTCGCTCAGGCGATCCAGGAGGAGGTGATCGAGCTTCCCGCCCAACGAGGCCCGATCTACGATCGGAATGGCCTGCCCCTCGCCTATGACGTCCCCGCCTACTCGATCGCCCTCGACAACTACCTCGTGACGAAGCCGGAGCTCTTGATCGACCTCCTCGTGGACGAACTCGGGATGTCCCGCTCCGAGGCGACGGCCAAGGTGTACCGCACTTCCTACTTCACGTGGCTCGCCCGGGCTGTGGACTACGAGGTCGGGCGAAGGGTTCAGGAACGGGCGCGGAACCTGGGGATCAAGGGCCTCATCTTCTTCGACACCTGGAAGCGGGCCTACCCTCAAGGCCCGCTTGCCCTCGCCGTGCTCGGGGTCGTGGGAGTGGACGGCAGCGGCCTCGCTGGGGTGGAGCTCCTGTTCGACGAGGCCCTCTCCGGGCGGCCGCGCCGGGTGCGGGTCCTCCGCGGCCCGAGTGGCCAGTTGTACGACCTGTGGGAGGAGGATCCCGGCGCGGCGGGGGAGCCCCTCTACCTCACCCTCGACGCCCGCATCCAGTGGGTGTGCGAGCAGGAGATCGCGCGCGGGCTTGCCACCTATGCCGGGGCAGACCGCGGGTTCGCCCTGGTGATGGACCCCCGCACCGGCGAGGTCCTCGCCCTCGCGCACGGCCCGTCGCCCGATCCCGCGCATCCCGACCCAGAGCTCCTCTCCCCGTGGTCCGTGACGCGCGTGTTCGAGCCCGGGTCGATGTTCAAGGCGCTGGTGGGCCTCGCCGCGTTCGATCAGGGCCTCGTGGGCCCGGACGATACGTTCTCCGGGAGCTCGCCGATCCTCGTCGGGGGCGTGCCGGTGAGGAACGCGCGCGGCCAGAGCTACCCCACGATGACGTTTCGGCGAGCGATGGCCGACTCGGTGAACACGGTGCTCGTGCAGGTGGCGCAGAAGCTGGGGATCGACCGCGCCTACGACTACTTCGTGCGGATGGGGTTCGGCGTGAAGACGGGGATCGAGCTCCCCGGCGAGGTGAGCGGGATCATGAACCCCCGCGACCGGTGGACGGCCCTTGACCTGGCCGTGGCCGCGTTCGGGCAAGGGATCGCCGTGACGGGGATCCAGCTTGGGGCGGCGTTCGCGGCGCTGGCCAATGGGGGGACCCTCCTCCGCCCGCGCCTCCTTCCCGGCCCGGTCGAGGTGCGGGGAGAGGTCGCCTCCGCCGCGGCGTGCCGCACGATGCGTGAGGTGTTGGGGTACGTGGTGAACGTGGGGACGGGGACCCCGGCCTCCGTCCCCGGGTTCGACGTCGGGGGGAAGTCGGGGACGGCGGAGGTGGCTCTCCCCGGTCAAGGGTACGTCTCCGACCACGTCACGACGGGGATGGCGGCGTTCTTCCCCTGGGAGGAGCCGGATTACGTGATCCTCGTCGTGTACCAGACGGAACGCAATTCCGAGTTCTGGAGCGGATGGACGGCCGTGCCGAGCGTGGGGGAGATCGTGCGGGGGATGGCCGCCCTCGGGATCGCCCGCCCCTACTCCCCGACGACCACGCTCGGCCGTTCCGGGTAGGTCAGGAAGAGGCGCCCTCCCCACCCATCCACCGCCCGCGCCACGGTCTCCAGCGCCAACGCCGGCCTGTTGTTCTCCGCGGAGAGGTGAGCGAGCAGCACACAGCGGAGCCCGTTCCCCAAGGTGCGGATCGCCCAGCCTGCCTCCTCGTTCGCCAGATGTCCCTCCGGCCCGAGGATTCGTGCCTTCAGCGGCCATGGGTAGGGCCCAGCGAGGAGGAGGGACACGTCGTGGTTCGCCTCCAGAACCAAGGTCTGGCACGGGGCAAGCGCGGAGAGGATGCCCGCCGTGATCTCCCCGAGGTCGGTGGCGATCCCGATCCGCGCGCCGTCCGCTTCCAGCCGGAGCCCGACCGGCTGTCGAGCGTCGTGGGGGACCAGGAACGGAAACACCCGGATCCCCGCGACCTCCAGTCCCGGTTCCAGCGCGGTGCCCTCGATCCCCAGGGCGCGCAAGGTGCCCGCGCTGGCGGCGACGTCGATCCCCCGGCGAAGGAGGGGATCCAACCCCCGCACGTGGTCCGTGTGCTCGTGGGTGAGGACGACCCAGCGGAGCCCGGTCAGGCCTAGCCCGGCGCGGGCCGCGCGAGCCTCCAGCTCACGCCAGGGGAGGCCCGCGTCGACGAGGAGCCGACCTTGCGGACCCTCCACGAGGAGGGCGTTGCCGGACGATCCGCTCCCCAGCGCGCAGACCCTCAACCCTGGGGGCGCCCGCGCAGGGCGTCGAGGATCTCGATGGGGACAGGGAACACGATCGTGGTCGCGTTCTCGGTGGAGATCTCGGACAGGGTCTGCAGGTACCGGAGCTGGAGAGCACCCGGGGCCTGGCGCATGATCGCCGCCGCCTCCCGCAGTTTCTCCGCCGCCTGGAATTCTCCTTCCGCGTTGATGACCTTGCTGCGCCGCTCCCGTTCCGCCTCCGCCTGCCGGGCGATCGCGCGCTGCATCTCCGTGGGGATCTTCACGTCCTTGATCTCGACCGTGCTCACCTTGATCCCCCAGGGGTCGGTGTGCTCGTCGATGATCTGCTGGAGCTCCCTGTTCAGCTTCTCCCGCTCGGCGAGGATGTCGTCCAGCTCAACCCTCCCGAGCACGGAGCGCAGGGTGGTCATCGAGATCTGGCGTGTGGCTTCGATGTAGTCGAGCACCTCCACCACCGCCGCCTGCGGGTTCACCACGCGGAAGTACACCACGGCGTTCACGCTGACGGGAACGTTATCGCGGGTGATGACCTCCTGGGGCGGGACGTCGAGGGTGATCGTGCGCAGGTCCACCTTCACCATCTTGTCCACGAGCGGGATGATGAGGAACAGCCCCGGCCCCTTCGCGCCGACGAGGCGGCCGAGGCGGAAGATGACCCCCCGCTCGTACTCCCGAACGACCCTGATCGCGTTGGTGAGGAACAGCACCACCACCGCGACGATGATCGCGATCGTCATGCTCGTCGTCCCCCCTTTACGGAGTCCCTCTCCGAGGAGCACCGCCACCCGCCAGGCTCACGATGAGCCCTGCGAGCGTTCCCCGTCCCCGATGTCCCCTTGCACAGGCCATGATAGAGCCTAGGATGGGCTCTGTCAATCGCCGAAGGAGGGAACGTGAGGATCCCGATCGTTGCTGCGAACTGGAAGATGCACAAGACGATCCCCGAAGCGCGGGCCTATCTCAAGCGGCTGATCGAGCTCGCGGGCCAGGATCCGGGGGTGGAGGTGGTGGTGATCCCCTCGTTCACCGCCCTCCCCGCGGCGGCGGCGCTCCTTGCCCCGACCCCGCTCGGCCTCGGGGCTCAGGATGCCCGCCCCGAGTCAGCGGGCGCCTACACGGGTGCGGTATCGGTAGCTCAGGTGGCCGACCTCGGCGTCCGCTACGTCCTGTGTGGCCATTCCGAGCGGCGGAAGCTCTTTGGCGAGGACGATGCCCTCGTCGGGCGCAAGGTCCGCGCCACGCTCCACCACGGGCTGGCCCCGATCCTGTGTGTGGGGGAGACCCTCGATGAGCGGAAGGGGGGTCGGGCGTGGGCGGTCGTGGAGCGGCAGCTTGGGGAGGCCCTCGCTTCCGTGGGCGACCCCGACGGCCTGGTGATCGCCTACGAGCCGGTGTGGGCGATCGGGACTGGCGTGGCCGCCCAGCCCCCCGCTGCCCAGGCGATGGCGGCGCGAATCCGGGGCTGGCTCCGCAAGCGGTTTGGGTCCCGTGGCGAGGCGATCCGGATCCAGTACGGCGGCTCGGTGAGGCCGGACAACGCCCGTGAGTTCCTCTCCCTCCCCGATGTGGACGGGGCCCTCGTTGGGGGAGCGTCTCTTGACCCCGACGCGTTCTGGGCGATCGTCCGCGCCGCGCGCGGGTAGCAGTTTGAGACGGATGCGGTCCTCCCGCGGCCTCCCCAGCGCGGGGTACGCCCTGCGGCAGTGGCGCAGAGGGGAGGAACATGACGATCCGCCGCGATCACCGTTTGCACCCATGGCGTTCCCGAAGTTTTCGTACAGGTCATAGCCGTCGACCGGCAGGCCGCTACTAAACAAGAACAGAACTGACGTTGGTGATGCGTGAGCCGGATTTGACGCTTAGCGCTGTTTCGCGGTAGAGTGTGCGGGGCCACGGCACAAGGGGCGGGCCCGAGCCATCCCGCGGGTCGCGGCAGAGGCCCGTACGCCACGGGCTGAACGAAGGGAACGTATGGCGAGGTGGGTGGCAGCAGGGGCGGTTCTCCTTTTGGCGGGTCTTGCATCATTAGGTCAAGTCTGTCCCACGGTGGCGGTGGTCATCCCCGCGACGGTGATCATCGAGCGGGTACCACGTCCGATCCCGGACCCGGCGGCGGAGACGGCGATCATCCGCGAGTTCCTCAAGTACGGGTTCAACGTCCTCGATCTCGTGCACGTTCGGCTTCTCCGGGCGACGCCGGACGGGCTTTCCACGAAGGAAGACCTCGCTAGGCGGGCGCTAGCGGGAGACCAGGCCGCGATTCGGGCGCTAGCGGGGCGGGACGGCCTGGCCGCGGACATCCTCGTCGTGGGCGAGGCCGTCTCCACGGTGGAGGTGTTCGAAGCGCTGAGGATCCCGGGGCGACCGCGGGTGCAGGATGGCCGGGCGCGGGTCGAGGTGCGGGCGATTGACGCATCCACCGGGCCCATCCTCGCTGCCGAGGCCCTTCACACCGGCGGGGTGGACTTCTCGGCCGAGCTCGCGGGGAAGAAGTCCCTCGAACGGGCCGGGGACAAGATCGCGTGCCAGCTCGCCCACTCCATGGCCCAGAGATACCCGTTCCCCCAGCGATGCTTCACGGCGTGTCCTCTGCCCTTCCCACGTTCGGCGCTCTTCCGTTTGAAAACCAGAGTGGGGTTTGGGCACGGGGTTTGGATCTTGGGCAGCTCTTCGCCACCACTGTGGAGACCGAGCTTTCCTGCCGCGGGTGCAAGACCGCCCAAGCGCTGGCGGCCGACTGCGTGGTGACAGGGACGATTACCGACTGGCGAGAGATCAAGACCTCCTATATCAACCTTCCCGTCTTGGATGTGCTATTTAGGGGCATTGCCTGCTGGGTGACGGTGGATGTGCGGGTGCTCGATCTGGCTACTGCGGAGTTCATCGCCCACGAGATCACGGTAAACGTGGCTGGGATCGAGATCTTCGGCTTCCGGTTCGGTGCGAGCCCGCAGGACATCGCCCGGGCCGGGGCCAAGGAGATCGCCGCGCGGGTCGGCGTGCAGTGTTGGCGGTAGTCGATACAGAGTTCAGCAGGTTGGCGAGTGTGGCCGCTTTGATCGCGTCGGCGGCGCTGCGGGTCGAAGAAGTGCTACACTGGCTCTGCTACGTGCAACAAACAGGCTTCAGCGCATGCCGGCTGAGGCAAATGGGAAACGTTGGGTAAGATGCTCTAGGAGGCGGGAGATGAGCTACCGTGTCGTGTGGCAGGCGGCGGTTGCAGGGCTCCTTCTGGCGTGGTCAGCCTCTGCCGCAGAGACGCAGATAGGGCTGGCTGTTCCTGCTGACACCCGTGTCAGGATTGCAGATGCGCCTGGGCTCTGCCACTCATGGAGTGATCTAGCGGGTTCGCAGAGTTCCCTGAGTGTACCTTCTCCAGAGGGCAGTGCGGCGCCGAGCGAGTGGTTGGGCCCGGCGTCATTAGGACCGCTTCAGTCGGCTGACGGGTACGTCGACCTTGTGTCAGTTAGCCCTCCCTGCGGCACCCTGCTGACTAGAGGGGCACAGGTTCACTTTACCGTAACGGTGGACTACGGTCTCTCGGGCGTTGACAGAGCGTATCTGTCTGCCGAGTTAGGGCTGGCCAACGGGAGGGCAGTCGGGATTGTCCATAACTACGAGGTTGGCCCAGGGACAGGACGGGTGAATCTCACAGGAACCGTAGACGTCGACTTCCTGGAAGAGTGGCTTCGTCAAGACGCTACGTACGACGGGGCTGCCTACTTAGCTATCTCCATCGGGGTATGGCGTGGTCCGAGTGAGATGTGGCTGCTTGAGTGGGAGCATATCCCAAGCTGCAGCTACCCAGTGGGGGCGAGGAATCCCTGGCCTATGTTCGGACAGAATCCGCAGCGGACTGGGAGAACTCCAAGCATTGGTCCGGGCCAGCCTCAGCTGCAGTGGGCGTTCCCTACAGGTGGCGCTGTCAGGTCATCCCCCGCCATCGGCGGAGACGGCACCATCTACGTGGGTTCCGAGGACGGGAGAATCTACGCCATCAACTCCAACGGAACACTCAAGTGGAACTACCAGACCGGGGGCTTCATCATCTCGTCTCCTGCCATAGGGGCAGATGGGACCATCTATGTGGGCTCAAGCGACGGGAGAGTCTACGCGATCAACCCAAATGGCACCCTGAAGTGGACCTTCCTCACCGAGGACAACGTCTACTCCTCTCCAGTCATTGGCCTTGACGGCACGATCTACGTTGGAGCGTACGAGTGCAGGCTCTACGCGATCAACCCCAATGGGACCCTGAAGTGGAGTTTCCCCGGCGATGGCAGCTTCCACTCATCTCCTGCAATAGGCAATGACGGGACTATCTACGCGGCTGGTGGTGGTCACCTCTATGCGATCAACGCTGATGGAACTGAGAGGTGGAGGCGCGGCGGTCTTCCCGGTGCAAGTGCGTTCCACTCGCCTGCCATCGGGGCTGATGGTACCATCTACGTGGGAACTGTAGAGGAGAAGACTCTCTTCGCGATCAACCCGAATGGCACCCTGAGATGGAGTCTCGCTACAGGAGCGGCCGTCCTATGCTCTCCTGCGATAGGACCTGACGGGACCATCTATGTGCACTCTGTACCGGCCTTCTATGAAGGCGGGCCTGCGAACGTCTACGCGATCAACCCCAATGGCACCCAGAAGTGGAGGTTCACGACCTCCATTGTCCCGCCAACCCACTGGGATCCAGCCTCCTCCTCCCCTGCAGTGGGAGGCGACGGCACCATCTACGTGGGATCTCACGACGGACATCTCCATGCCATCAACCCCAATGGAACTCTCAAGTGGAGTCATCATATCGGCGGCCCAGTCATCTCGTCACCTGCCATAGGGGCTGACGGAACTATCTACGTGGGGTCGAATGACGGGAATCTCTGCGCGATTTCCGGTGCTTCAGTCGCCCACGCCCCCATTGCCCGCGCTTCGGAAATCAGCGGGCAGCCACAGGTTATGTATCCCGACACCGAGTACACGGTGACCGCCAAGTACTTCGACCCCGACGGGAGGACCGACCTCAAGTATTGCTATCTCCGGCTTGCTCACCCCACAAAGCCCCTCACCATGATGTGGTCTCAGGAGGACGGCCATGCCGCCGCCTGGGCCGGCGAGGAGGGAGCGAACTACCTGACAACGGTCAGCGTGGCGGCGACACCGATCACAGAGGCGGGACTGGAGGGCTACCGATTGGCATGGACATTTGCGATCAACGACCAGTGGCCGGAGGTCGAGAATGCCATCGACTTCGGGGTCTTCGCCATGGATCGTGCCGATCTCACTTCTGGATGGGATTACGACAACACCAAGGCGTGGTTCAGGCGTGGTATTCAAGGGGCAGTGCCGCGTATTGGAGTTCCGCCTCACGCACCGGTGCGTTTGCAGATGTGGGAAGGAATGAGTGTGTCCACGGTCGTTGAGGTGAAGAATGACGGTGCGGCTGGAGTCATCGCCTTGGACGTCAGCACGGACAGTTGGGTCTCCGCCGTCCTATCAGCAGACAGTGTCTACCTTGAGAGTAACGAGTCAGCAATTATCTCTGTTGCCGTGCGCGTAACCGCAATGGGCGCGCAATCGAGTGTGGTGCGAGTAACGGCACAAGCTGGAGACGCACTCAGCATCTGCGACATAGTCTGGACTGCACCCGTTTCCCGGAACCCCCTCTACATTGGCCTGGGTTTCGAGAACTCAACAGGCGAGATCTGTCGGGTTAGGCTTGAGTATCCCAGCTATGTGCTCGGGCCGAGTGTAATCGCGGTACCGCCGGGGCACACCAGCGAGGTCGGCATGGTCTTTGACCCCTCTCCCTGGGAGGAGGGTTACCAGGGTTACGCCGTGGACGTGAAGATGATCGCAGACGGGCAAGGCTTCTCGCCGTGGATCATGGAGGTCGAGTTTCCTGATTGGAGGATAACTACCACAAGCTTCCGAGTATCTCGGGACGGTTACGTTTTTGCGAACAACCCTATGGTCAAGATACCTCTGCACTACGTCGGCCTTGAGGACATCGAGCTACTAGGCTGCTGCTACGGGTTCGCTGAGACGAGCACGCTCTACTACAACTGGTGGCACGCAGTGGATCCGAGACAGCGGCCGCCTGAGCTGAAACGCACCTATGAACTCCCGGCCTCAGATGCTGTATGGTACGCCATCAAGGTTCATTTTTGGAACCAGGACTTCTTCGCTGCCTTTCGCAGCTACGATGCGGGGGAGGAGAGCCGGAAGCTGCAAACGAGTCTGGAGCAGCGACGCCCGATCCTCCTTGGCCTATGGTTCAGGCTACAGAGCTCCTCTCGCGAGGAGGGACACGCAGTCACGGTGTACCGGAGCGTCAGGCTGGGGGACAGCATCTACTTCGTCGCGTACGACAACAACTACCCATACCGTCACGGTTCTGGCCCGGAGGTGTTCCCATGTTTGGAGTACAACACCGCCACAGGCGTGTTCGGCTTCTCTGGAGGAGCCCCTGATTTCGAGTATGGGCAGCTTCTCAAGTTTCGGGCCGTAGAGCCGAGGCCACTGAAATGGCTGCTTGCCATCATCAAGTGTCCGGTCAACGTCACAATCATAGATGACCGTGGGCGAGTGATATCGGACGCTGGCAGGAACGAGATTCCGGGTGCCCATATTGTGGTGGCAGGGGACACGAGGATCTTCCAGCTTCCTCTGGATCTGAGCTATTCAGCGGAGATCAGTGGGACTGTGGCGGGGAGGTTCTCGTTCCTGCAGGCACATCCGGTCGGTCAGGGAATGCGCATCCTGGGGAGCTCTGACATCGCGTGCACATCTGGCACCAAAGCATACGTGGACCTAGTCCCCGGAGCTGAGTCCTACCTCCTCCGGATAGATGCGAACGGCGATGGCCGAGTTGATGAGAGCAGGTCGCCAGACTTCACCTACGTGATCGGCTATGCTCCTCCCTTGCCCCCGAAAGAGGGTATGGTCTGGCATGGTCCCAACCCCGTTCTCGCCGCTGGCTGCATCTTCTGGCTCAACCTGCCGGACGATGCGGTGGCAGCGACCCTCAAGATCTTCGCCGCGGACGGGGCGTTGCTGCATCGGATTGAGCTTCCTCCCACTGCTACTCGGTACCCGGAGACCGGGAGGTGGGAGCCCCGCGACAGCCGCGGACGGCGGTTGGGCACGGGGCTGTACCTCTACCTTGTGGAAGTGCGGCATGCAGACGGGCGAGTGACCTACTCGCCGGTGGAGAAGATGGTGGTGACGCGATGAACCCTTTCAGGCGCGCAGCAGCGGTAGCGGTCGTTCTTGCAACTGCCTCTTGGTTAGCTCTGGGCCGCGGGTTCGTCAACGCGGCGTCCCTCTTCGAGCTGGGCGTATCGGTGCGCGCGATTGGCATGGGGGACGCGTTCCTCGCTGTGGCAGACGACGACGGGGCGGTGTTCTACAACCCGGCAGGCCTTCCCCAGCTCGGGGCCACGGCGTTCTCCTCCATGTTCACGCGGCCGTTTGGGGCCTACTCCTACGGAGCGCTCACCGCTGCCCAGAGGGGCTGGGGGATCCAGCTTCTGATCCTCGACTCGGACACGTTGGAGAAGAGGGACCTCTACGGGAACGTGATCGGTTCCTTCCGCTACACGGAGACAGGGCTGATCCTGGCAGGTGGAGTACGCGCTGGGGCGATGGTCTCGGTGGGTCTGCAGGCCAAGCTCTACGCGCTCGCGCTGCCAACCCAGGGGACGGGGGTCGCGCTCAGTCCGGCGATCTCGTTCCGGGAGGGGGCACGCACCTATGCGATCGTGTGGCGCAACGCCTTGAGCACGGATCTCCGTTTCGCGAGCGGCCACAGAGAACCTTGGCCTCGGGACATCGCTGTGGGGATAGCCTGGCGCGCGGCGGACACGTTGTACGCGCTCGACTTCACAGAACACCTGATCACGCGGGGAGACGTGTCGTGCGTCCGGTTTGGGGTGGAGCACGTTCAGTTCGACCCGCTCGTGCTGCGCATTGGGATGAACCGGGAAGGGAGCAGCGTAGGGGCATCGGTCCGCTGGAGGGGATTCCGGCTCGATGCTGCCTACGTCTTCCACTTCAACCTGCCGGATAGCTTCTACATATCCCTCAGCACGGAGTGGGACGAGCCCCTCCTGGAGTGGATAGCAGCCCCATTACGCTGGCTGGGGCGGCTGCTCTTCGGGTAGGCAGGCGTTGGCTTGGGGTTGAACGGCGCCGACAACGGGGATGTTGGCAGGACTGCGGGCAGGGGGGCGCCAAGGCGGGGGAGAGCCGGATGAGAGGGCGACGTCGAAGTCTGAGTGCGGTTTTGGTTAAGGCTGCTGTAGTCGTGGGGGTCACCATGGGGGTCAGGTCTTTACTTTTGATCGAGGTGACGGTATGATCAGATAGTTATGGTCCGACCGCTGAGGCTGGAGTTCCCGGGCGCCCTCTACCATGCCACTGCCCGGGGGAACGCGGGCCAGGATGTCTTCCTGAACGAGGATGATCGCCGTGCCTTCCTCGACAT
>DSBZ01000042.1 GCA_011057175.1 Candidatus Acetothermia bacterium | reverse complement strand
TCCGCGGCCCGCGCGGCGGCGGCCATCGCCCGCACCGCCTCCACGGGGTGCTTCCCGACCGCTGTTTCCTCGGAGAGCATCACCGCGTCAGCTCCGTCCCACACGGCGTTGGCAACGTCGGCGACCTCAGCCCGGGTCGGGACTGGAGAGTCCACCATCGAGCGCAGCATCTGGGTCGCCACGATCACCGGCTTCGCTTGAGCGTTGCAGAGATCCACCAGCCTCCGCTGGACAAGGGGAACCCGGTACAGGTCGATCTCCACCCCCAGGTCACCCCGAGCGACCATCGCCCCGTCGGCGACGGCGACGATCTCCTCCATCCGCCGCACCGCCGCGGCGAGCTCGATCTTGGCCACGACCCACATCCCCTTCCCGACCAATCCCCGCGCCTCGGTCACGTCCTCGGGGCGCTGCACGAACGACAGCGCCACGCAGTCGAACCCCATTTCCCCCGCCCGGGCGAGGGATTCCCGATCGAACGGGGTGAGCGAGGGGAGGGAGAGAGCGACGTCGGGGATGTTCACCCCCTTCCCCTCGCGGAGGTCTCCCCCCCGGAGGACCCGGCACCGCACCCCTCCCTCGGTCGCGCCGAGAACGACGAGCTCGAGTGCCCCGTCCGCAAGGAGGATCCGCACCCCCCGGGCCAGGCCCGCCACGGCCTCGGGGGCGGTGAGGGGGATCCCCCGTTCGCCGAGGACCACCTCCTCCCCGGCAGAGAGGGAGAGCGGCTCAGGAAGGGGTCCCACCCGCACCTTGGGCCCGCGCGTGTCGAGGAGGAGGGTGAGCTGCCGTCCGGCGGACGCCGCGGCGGCGCGGGCAAGGCCGGCGAGGCGGGCGTGATCGCCGTGGCCACCGTAGGAGGTGTTGACGCGAACGACATCCACCCCCGCCCTGATCATCCCAACGAGGGTCTCCTCTCTCGCCGAGCTCGGGCCGAGGGTGGCGACGATCTTCGTCTTCTTCATGCCACATCAGCTTAGCTCCCCTCGCATCCGGGAGCCAGTTGATCGCGGTCCCAAGAAAGGTTATCTTCACCGTGAACATGAGCCCAACCCTTGGGCGCGAACACCGCCTCCGCCGCCGGCGGGAGATCGCTCGGGTGTTTCAGCTCGGCCAACGCTTGGAAGCTCCGTTGTTCTCGTTCCGCGTCCTGCACAAGGAGGAGCCCACCCCACGCTTCCTCGTCGTCGCGGGCCGGCGGTTGGGGGGAGCGGTGACGCGGAACCGCGTGAAACGGGCCGTGCGAGAGGGGTTCCGCTTGCACAAGGAGCTGTTCGCCCACCTGGATGCGGTGATCATCCCCCGCCCCGCGGCGACCCTCCTGCGCCCGGGGGAGCTGAAGGAGAGGTTCATCGAGGAGTTCCGGGAGGTGAGCCATGGCCAAGGAGACGCTCCTCACCAAAGAGGGATACGAGCGAAAGAAAGCTGAGCTGGAGAGGATCGAGCACCGCCTGTACCAGGAGATCCCGCAGCGCCTCAAGGAGGCGAAGGATCACGGGGGGGGTGACGTGCGCGAGAACCGGGACTACCTGTACCTCAAGCAGGAACAGGACATGATCGAGGCCGAGGCCCGCGCCCTGCGCGAACTGTTGGAGACGGCCCGCATCATGACGGAGGAGGACTTCCGTCCCGACCAAGTAGGGATCGGCACCCAAGCCATCCTGGAGGACGTGGAGACCGGCGAGGTCGTGACCTACACCCTCGTCCCCCCCGCCGAGGTGGACCTCCTCCACAACAGGATCGGGGTCGACTCCCCGGTCGGGCAGGCCCTCCAGGCGTACACGAAGGGGAAGGCGATCACGGTCCAGGTGCACGGGAAGAAGGTGCGGTACAAGATCCTCGGGATCGAGCACCGCTGATCGTGGCCGGGCACGGGAGGGGCAGACAATGAACTGCAGTGAAGAGGGGCTCCGTGGCGGAGGCTGACCTCCTCACCGCGCGCCGGGAGAAGCTGGCCCGCCTGCGGGCCCAGGGGATCGACCCCTACCCATACCGCTACCCCCGCACCCACACCGTGGGGGAGGTGCGGGACGCGTTCGGCAACCTAGCCCCCAACGAGCGCAGCGGGGCGCAGGTGAGGCTTGCGGGGCGGCTCACCGCCTTCCGCCGGATGGGGAGGGCGTCGTTCGCCGACCTCCTCGACCGCTCCGGGAAGATCCAGCTCTACGCGTCGACGAACGGGCTCGTGGCGGGGGCCTACGAGCGCTTCGCAGGCGACCTCGACCTCGGGGACATCATCGGCGTGGAAGGGGAGCCGTTCGCGACGAAGACGGGGGAGCTCACGGTGGAGGTGCGGGCGTTCACCCTCCTCGCCAAGTCGCTGCGGCCGCTGCCGGAGAAGTGGCACGGCCTCCGCGACATCGAGACGCGGTACCGGCAGCGCGCGCTCGACTTCATCGCCAACGAGGACGCCCGCCGCATCATCGCCGGCCGGGCCCAGATCCTCCGCGCGTGCCGGTCCTACCTCGATGCCCACGGGTTCATCGAGGTGGAGACGCCGCTGCTACAGCCCCTCCCCGGGGGAGCGACCGCCCGCCCGTTCGTGACCCACCACAATGTCCTCGACCGCGACCTCTACCTGCGCGTCGCGCCGGAGCTCTACCTGAAGCGGCTCCTCGTGGGCGGGCTGGAAAAGGTGTACGAGATCGGACGGAACTTCCGCAACGAGGGCATCTCCTCGATGCACAACCCGGAGTTCACCTCGCTCGAGGCCTACGAGGCCTACGCCGACTACGAGCAAGCGATGGACCTGGCGGAGGAGCTCGTGGTCGCGTGCGCGGTGGCCGTCGCGGGGACGACCCGTATCTCCCACGGCGGGCGGGAGCTCGACCTCACCCCGCCGTGGCGGCGGGCGTCCCTCCTCGAGCTCGTCGCCGACGGGAGCGGGTGTGACGTGGAGAAGCCCCTCCCCGATCTCGTGGCGGAGATCGAGCGCAACGGGATCCCCCTCCCCCCTCCTCTCCGCCGCGGGCCGAAGGGCAAGGTCATCGAGCACCTGCTGGAGACCTGTGTCCAGGACAAGCTGTGGGAGCCAACGTTCGTCCTCGACTTCCCCTTGGATATCTCGCCTCTGGCCAAGCGCAAGCGGGGGCGGGACGACCTCGTGGAGCGGTTCGAGCTGTACATCACGGGCCGGGAGGTCGCCAACGCGTTCTCCGAACTCAACGATCCCGACGAACAGCGGGAGCGGTTCGCAGCGCAGGAGGCGCTCCGCGCTGGGGGGGACGAAGAGGCGCAACCGATCGACGAGGAGTTCCTCCGCGACCTCGAACTGGGGATGCCGCCCGCGGCGGGGATCGGGTTCGGGTTCGATCGCCTGGTCATGGTCCTCCTCGACGCGCCCTCGATCCGGGAGGTGCTCGCGTTCCCGCCCCTGCGATGATGCTCGCCCACGCGCTGCGGTTCACCGCCTCCCGGCTCGGCCAGGCCCTCGACCGATGGGCGGAACGGGTGTGGGCCTGGGACGAGGCGACGACGGATGCCGTGAGCTCGTCCCGGCTCCTCCAGCGGTTCGACCTCCTCCTCGTCGTGGCGACCTACCTCGGGTACGGGTACCTGTGGGGAGCGTTGGCCGTCGCCCTCCTTGTGTTCGGGACGAAGGCGGATCACGCGAACGTGCTCATCGGGACGGGGGTGGTGATCCTATCCGTGTTCCTCTCCCAGGCCATGAAGTCCGTCGGTGGACGCCCCCGGCCCCAGTTCCACCGCCGCGGGTTCCATCACCAGTTCCTCACCAATGCCTCGTTCCCCTCCAACCACACCGCGGCCGCGTTCGCGATGGCGTATCTGGTGTTGCGGCTCTACCCGTGGTGGCCCAATGTGGTCGTGATCTACTCTATGGCCACCTTGATCGGACTGTCACGGGTGTACCTGCGGGAGCACTTTCCGCTGGACGTCGTGGGGGGGGCGGTGCTTGGGACGTGGGTGTCCCACGGGCTCCTGCCCCTGTTCGCTCGGCTGGTGCAGTGACCCAGAAGGGGGATCGCATGAACTCGCTGTTCGCGGAGCGTACGAAGGCAGCGCGCCGATCGGTGATCCGGGAGCTCCTCAAGCTCACGGAGCAGCCGCACATCATCTCGTTTGCGGGGGGCCTCCCCGATCCCGCGACCTTCCCGCGGGAGTTCCTCGCCAAGGTGGCCGCCGACGAGATCCTGAGCAACCCTGGGAAGACCCTCCAGTACACGACCACCGAGGGCAAGCTCCCCCTCCGGGAGCTCCTCTCCCGTTGGTTCGCCGAGGATGGAATGAACTTCCCTCCCGATCAGATCGTTGTCACCAGCGCCTCCCAACAGGGCCTGGACCTCATCGCCAAGGCGTTCCTCGACCCCGGCGACGCGGTGTTGGTAGGCCTTCCCACCTACATCGGAGCGATCCAGGCGTTCCAGGCGATGCAGGCCAAGCTCGTGGGCGTACCCCTCGAGGACGATGGGATGGACCTCGACGCCCTTTCCGCCGCCATCGCCACCGCCCGCCGGGGAGGACACACCCCGAAGTTCATCTACGTGGTCCCTGACTTCCAGAACCCCTCCGGGATCACCTGGTCGGAGGACAAGCGGCGCGGGCTCCTCCAGATCGCAGGCCGGGAGGATCTCGTGGTGGTGGAGGACATGCCCTACCGGAAGCTCCGCTTCGTGGGGCGGTCCGTGCCGGCGGTGGCGTCGCTGGACACGGAAGGGCGGGTGGTCGTCCTGTTCACCCTCTCCAAGACCCTCGCCGCAGGTCTCCGGCTCGGGGCTCTCGCTGGCCCCAACGAGATCGTGGAGAAGATCGTCACCCTCAAGCAGGCCACCGACCTCTGCACCTCCTCCCTCACCCAGCGCCTTGCCATCCGCTTCTTCCAGGAGTACGACGTCCCGGGCCACATCCGCATGATCTGCAACCATTACCGGGGAAAGCGCGACGCAATGCTCGATGCGCTCGACAGGCACATGCCGGCGGAGGAGGGGATCTCCTGGACGAAACCCGAAGGGGGGCTGTTCCTCTGGGTGCGGTTCCCGGAGATAGTGGACACGGAACGGATGCTCCTCCGGGCGATCGAACACAAGGTCGCATACGTGATCGGGGCCCCATTCTTCGTGAACGGCCGCGGCCACAACACGATGCGGCTGTCGTTCTCGAGCGCTACCGCGGACCAGATCGAGGAAGGGATCCACCGCCTGGGGCAGGTGGTCGAGGAGGAGCTGGCGAGCCTGGGCTCGCCGCAACGGGCGTAGCCCGAACCGATCCTCGTCCCTGGTGCTCGGTGCTGCAGGCCATCCTACACGATGGCCTGCTCGCTCTCCTTGTCGAAGATGTGCAGCCGCTCCATCATCGCCACGAACGTGATGTCCTGCCCGGGCTGGATCCCCAGCCGAGGGTCGAGCTTCGCCACGATCTCGTCCCCGGCGCAGTCAGCGTAGATGATCTGCTCGTCCCCGAGCGGCTCCCGCACCCGCACCTTCCCCGTGAACGTCCGCCCCCCCGTCTCCTCGTGCACCATCTCCGGGGCGCGGATGTCCTCCGGCCTCAGTCCGAACACGACTTCCCTGCCCACGTAGCCCCGCACCCCGTCCGTGGCCCGGTCGGGAGGGACGAGGAGCTTGAAGCCCCTCCCTTGAACGTAGATCTTCCCATCCTCGCTCACCAGCCGCGCGTCGAGGAAGTTCATCGCCGGGGAGCCGATGAACCCGGCGACGAACATGTTCGCCGGTCGGTCGTAGATCGTCTGGGGATCGTCGTACTGCATCACCACGCCGTCCTTCATCACCGCCACCCGCTGCCCCAACGTCATCGCCTCAACCTGGTCGTGGGTCACGTACACGGTGGTCGTCTTCAGCCGCTGGTGGAGCTCGGCCAGCTCGGCCCGCATCCGCACGCGGAGCTTGGCATCGAGGTTGGACAGGGGTTCATCGAACAGGAACACCTTCGGGTCGCGGACGATGGCTCGCCCGACGGCGACGCGCTGCCGCTGTCCTCCCGACAGCTCCCGCGGCTTGGACCTGAGCTTCTCCTTGATCCCCAGGAGCTCCGCTGCAGCGTGAACCCGCCGCTCGATCTCCCTCTTGGGGACCTTGCGCAGCTTGAGCCCGAACGCCATGTTGTTGTACACGTCCATGTGAGGATAGAGGGCGTAATTCTGGAAGACCATCGCGATGTCGCGGTCCTTGGGGGGGACATCGTTCACGCGCCGCTCGCCGATGTAGATGTCCCCCGCCGTCGCGTCCTCGAGGCCCGCCACCATGCGCAAAGTCGTGGTCTTCCCGCAGCCGGAAGGGCCAACGAGGACCACGAACTCCGCATCCCCGACCCCCAGCGTGACTCGGTCCACGGCCGTCAAAGCCCCAAACTTCTTCGTGACCTCGTTCAACCTGACCTCTGCCATCCCTGGCCTCCTCGTGTGGACATTCCAGCGAGAAGCGCGCTGAGTATAGCGATCCGGGCCCAGTGGCGCAACAGGTCACCCCCCGCTGATCGGCGGAAAGAAGGTCAGGGTGTCGCCCGGGGAGAGGGGCGTCCCCAGACCCTGCCCGTGGACCACGTTGCGGCCGTTCACGAACACGTGGAGGTGGTCCCGGATCTCCCCACCCGCGAACAGGAGATCCCCGAGCTGTGGGTGGTCCTCGGCCAAGCGGGCCAGGGCCTCGCGGCACGTCGTCCCCGTCGGGAGCTCCAGTTGCAGGCCCTCCATGCCCAGGGCAGCGCGAAACTCGCCGAACAGCTTGACGGTGACCTTCACGCCCCGAGTATAAAGGGAACCTACTGGGCCGGTGGCGCCCCGCCCCGGATGAGGGCGCGCAGGGCCTGGAGGCGCTTCATGATGCGGCCCTCCCACCCCGCATCCACGGGGCGATAGTACTCCCGGCCGCGCAGCCCCTCGGGAAGGCTCGGCATGAGGGCCACCCGTTCCGGCTCGTCGTGAGCATACCGGTAGCCCTTGCCGTAATTGAGCCCCTTCATCGTCTCCGTGACCGGATTGCGCAGGTGCAGGGGCACCGGCTCGTTGATCGTCTCCGCGACATCGCGCTTCGCCTCGCCGTAGGCGAGGTAGAGGGCGTTCGACTTCGGAGCCAAGGCGAGGTACGCTGCCGCTTCGGCGAGGGCAAGCTCGCATTCCGGCATCCCCACGTGTTCCACGGCCTGGGCCGCGGCGACCACGAGCGCGAGGGCATTCGGATCGGCAAGGCCCACGTCCTCGCTTGCCATCCGCACCAGGCGCCGGGCCACGTACCGCGGGTCCTCTCCCGACTCGATCATCCGCACCAGCCAGTAGAGGGCCGCGTCCACGTCGGAATTGCGGACCGACTTGTGGAGGGCGGAAATCAGGCTGTAGTGCTCCTCGCCGGCCCGATCGTAGCGGAGGGCCTTCTTCCCCACTGCCTCCGCCACTTGGGCAAGCGACAGTTCCCCCTCTCCCAACGCCCCCACCGCGGTCTCGAGGGCGGTGAGGAGCCGCCGGGCGTCGCCGTCGGCGTAGCGGATCAGGAATTCGCCCGCCTCCGGCTCAAGGGAGACCCGGCCTCCGTAGCCCCGCTCGTCGGCCAGCGCCCGGCCGAGGAGAAAACGCAGGTCATCCGCGGAGAGGGGCTCGAACACGAACAGCTGGGCCCGAGAGAGGAGGGCGGAGCGGAGGGCGAACGACGGGTTCTCGGTGGTCGCCCCGATGAATAGAACCGACCCCTCCTCGAGGAACGGGAGCAGCACGTCCTGCTGGGCGCGGTTCCAGCGATGGACCTCGTCCAGGAACAAGAGGTCCCTCTGCCCGGCCCGCCGCCACGTCTCGCGGGAGGAAAGGAGCGCGGCGCGGACCTCCGTCACGGTGGCGAGCGCCGCCGAGCGCTGGACGAACCGCGCCCCCCACCGCGTAGCGATGAGCCGACCAACGGTAGTCTTCCCCGTCCCCGGCGGCCCCCAGAAGACGAGCGGAACGGCCACGCCCCCCTCGATGAGCGCCCGCAAGGGCCCCTTCTCCCCAAGGAGGTGCCGCTGGCCGACCACCTCCCCGAGCGCGCGCGGCCGCAACCGCTCCGCCAGGGGCGCCCGACCCTGCCAAAGGCCGTCCATGCCGTTCCATTGTAGCGCCTTGACGAAGCCCGCCCACCGCCCGTAAACTCACAGCCACAACTCGAAGGTCGGCAAGTCGTCACGGCACACGGTTCCCGACCTTGGGCTGTGGTAGCGGGTCGTTAGCTCAGTCGGTAGAGCAGCGGACTCTTAATCCGCGGGCCGGGGGTTCGAATCCTCCACGACCCAGAAGGACAGTCACAAGTCAGCGAGTCCCAAGTCGTCGGGCCGCAAGCCCTTCCACCCCGTTCCCAGCCCCCACGACTTCACCGACTTGAGACTCGCGGATGGGGACTGTGATTTCTGGGTCGTTAGCTCAGTCGGTAGAGCACCGGCCTTTTAAGCCGGGTGTCGCAGGTTCAATTCCTGCACGACCCACAGCGACAGTCAGAAGTCACAACTCGAGAGTCCCAAGTCCCGGTGAGGAGCGGCGTCCCCCTCAGCTGGGCTTGGCCGCGAACCGCCGGACGAGTAGACTTGAGACTTGCACCTCGTCGTTCCGTCCCCGTCGTCCAGTGGTCTAGGATACCGGGCTTTCAATCCGGAGACGGGGGTTCGAATCCCCCCGGGGACACTTGCCCCTCTCCCAGGGAGGGGGGTACACTCCCGGGCGAGTAGCTCAGCGGGAGAGCATCCGGCTTACATCCGGAAGGCCAGAGGTTCGATCCCTCTCTCGCCCAATTGCGGGTTCGGGGACGTGGTCTAGGCTGGACTAGGACACCGGATTGTCACTCCGGAGACCGCGGGTTCAAATCCCGTCGTCCCCGCCAGCAGGACAGCCGCAAGTCAACGAGTCTCAAGTCCTCGGGCAGGACTTGGAACTTGCGACCGAAGACTGGCCGTGCGGCGAGGTAGCTCAGGTGGTAGAGCACACGGCTGAAAACCGTGGTGTCCCCAGTTCGACTCTGGGCCTCGCCACCACGATCGCATGGTGACCAGCGGCGGGGGCGAGGAGTTTGAAGGAGTCCATGGGCCACAGCGCGGAGGAGATATGGCAACAGGCGAAAGCCCTGCTCGTGAAGGAGATCCCTCCCGCTAATTTCGCGGCGTGGATCGACGACGCGCGAGCCAAGGGCGTCGACGAAGGGAACCTCGTCCTGGAAGTCCCGTCCCTCCTCGCCAAAGGGGGCATCGAGCGCCGTTACCGAGCGCTCGTGGAGCGGGTGGTGAAGGACGTCGCCGGCCGCCCCCTCGACCTCAAGATCCAAGTGGTGGAGCAGCCCCCTCCCACGCCCTCCCTCGACCCCCGCCTCGCCCGCCGGTACCACGGCTCGCTTCCCCTGAACCCTGAGTACACGTTCGACACGTTCGTGCAAGGGAAGAACTCGCAACTGGCGTTCGCCGCCGCCCGCGCCGTGGCCGAATCCCCGGCGCGGGCCTACAACCCCCTCTTCATCTACGGGAGCGTGGGGCTAGGGAAGACCCACCTCCTGCACGCGATCGGGTCGCATATCCTCATCGCCGCCAACGACACGACGGTCGTGTACACGACCTCGGAGCGGTTCGCGATCGAGCTCATCCAGTCCATCGCCGCGAACACCACCGAACAGTTTCGCGCCAAGTACCGCACGGTGGGGGTGCTCCTCATCGACGATGTCCACTTCCTCAAGAACAAGGAAGGGACCCAGGAGGAACTGTTCCACACCTTCAACGAGCTCTACGGGAACGGCAAGCAGATCGTCCTCTCCTCCGACCGTTCTCCCGACGACCTCCAGGGCCTCCAGGACCGCCTCGTGTCCCGGTTCCGGTGGGGCCTCGTTGCCGACATCCAGGCCCCCGACTTCGAGACCCGATCCGCGATCCTACGTGAAAAGGCCCGGCGGAGGGGCCTTGAGGTCCCGGACGAGGTGGTCGAGCTCATCGCCTCTCGAATCACCACCAACGTCCGCGACCTCGAAGGGGCCCTCATCCGCGCCCTCGCCCACGCCGAGCTTTGCCAAGGACCGGTCACCGCCGCCATGCTCGAGGAGATCCTTCCCAAGGAGAATTTCTCGCGCAAGCTGACCGTGGAGGCGATCAAGAACGAGGTCGCTGCTGCCTATCGGATCCCCGTGAGCGAGATCGAGAGCCCATCGCGGAAGAAAGAGCTTGTCCACGCCCGCCAGATCGCGATCTACCTCGCTCGCGAGCTCACGGAGAGCTCGTTCCCCGCCCTGGGGCGATCGTTCGGCGGGCGCGACCACACCACGATCATGCACTCCTACCAGAAAATGCAGGAGCTCCTGCGCCAGATGCCCCTCCTCCGCAGCGAGATCGAGGGCCTCCGCTCCGCGATCCTCACCAAGTACGGCCCATGAAGCTATCCCCACCCGGCGGTGGATTACCCTGGGGAAAACACCCGTTGCCCTTGGGGATAACGTCTGCCCGAGCGTGGAAAAAGGATGTGCATTGCCGCGTGAGAATCCTTTCCCCAACGACATTCCTCTGGACAGATGTCCTATCCCCAGGTTTTCCCCAGCTCTCTCCCCACCACAAGATGGCGTTCCCGTGGGACGCTCCCCGGTTATCCCCAAGTCCCGGTGTCCTCTGCTACTACGACAGGGGTTATGAAAACTAAAGACATCTGGCAGTGGTTGGGACCGCTCGCACGAAACTGGGGGGCAGAAGAGGAGCTTCAGGCCCAGCTCCCCGTTCTCCACTGGGCATCTACCGGCCTCTCCCACCTCGCTCGGCCCCTCTACGTGGACCGCGGAGTCCTCCACCTCGTTGTGGAGAGCCATGTCATCGCCGGGGAGCTCAACCTCCTCAAGGGGAGAGTCCTCGCTCGGCTGGAGGAGGTCGCACCGGGCAGTAGGGTGGTGGACCTTCGCTTCCAGGTCCGTGCCCGCGGGGCTCCGCGACGGGAGATCGCCGTGCCCCCACCCACGGCGGACGAGTTGCGTGTAGCACGCGACGGGCTTCCCGGGGGACTCCCCCCGACGCTTGCCGAGGTGTGCGCCCGACTGCTCGCGTGGGCGAGGGCGCGGGATCGGGCGATCCTCGCTGCGGGCGGATGGCGTTGTCCGGGGTGCGGGGTGGCAGTGGTCCAAGCGGAGAACTCCTGTCCGGGGTGCGGAATTGAGGGGCCTCCCCCCCACCGCTAGACTCGACCGATGCGCACCATCTCCAGCACCATCCTTGCCCTCCGCTCGGCCGAGGGGCGGATCGCGGTGATGGCCTGCGATGGGCAGGCGACGATGGGGAGCCGGGTCGTGAAGAGGGGTGCCCGTAAGGTGCACCGCATCCACGGCGGCCGCGTCCTCGCCGGGTTCTCGGGGGGGACGGCAGACGGGATGACGCTCCTCGAACGCCTGGAGGCCAAGATCGCGTCCCGCGGGACCCTCCGCCAGGCAGCGGTGGAGCTGTCGCGGGAGTGGCGCACCGATCGGACCCTGCGGCGGCTGGAGGCGGTGGTGGTGGCCGTGTCCCAGGAGGGCCTGTTCCTCCTC